>DASZJD010000116.1 GCA_035948415.1 Acidimicrobiia bacterium
CCAAGCCGGCAAGCGCGCGCAGCGGGGGGTCGCCGCTCCCGCTCACGCGTTCTTCGGGACGTTTCGGAAGGGCTCGGTCTTGTCGGGTCGCGGCTCGGGTGGGAGCCCGAGCACACGCTCGCCGAGGATGTTGCGCTGCACCTGCTCGGTGCCGCCACCGATGCGGATCCCCCACTGCCCGAGGAACTGCTGCTGCCAGAAACCGTCCTCGTGCGCGTCGCGGCCCGACAGCATGCCGGCCGGTCCCTCGATGGCGAGGGCCAGGTCGCCGTTCCGGGCCGCGTGGTCGGAGATCAAGAGCTTGGCGACCGAGCTCTCCGGGCCGAGGGGCCGGCCGGCTCGGGCGGCCACCTGGGCCCGCTGCCCGAGCCAGCGCAGGAGCGCGAAGCGGGTGTACGTCGCCGCGAGCTGCTGGCGCACCTCGGCGTCGGCGTCGCGGCCGTAGTGGCGGGCCAGCTCGACGTAGTCACGGAAGCTCAGCGCCGACGCCCCGCCGATGAGGGCGCGCTCGTTCATGAGCGTGGTCTGCGCCACGCCCCAGCCGGCGTTCACCTCCCCCACCACCTGGTCGTCCGGGATGCGGACGTCGGTCAAGAAGGTCTCGTTGAAGTGGGCGACGCCGGTGATCTGGCGGAGCGGCCGCGGCTCGACGCCCGCGGTGCGCATGTCGACGAGGAAGTAGGTGATGCCACGGTGCTTCGGCACGTCCCAGTTCGTGCGGGCGAGCAGGATGCCCCAGTCGGCGATGTGCGCGAACGAGTTCCACACCTTCTGACCGTTCACCACCCACTCGTCGCCGTCGCGGTCGGCGCGCGTGGTCAGCCCGGCGAGGTCGGAGCCGGCGCCGGGCTCGCTGAAGAGCTGGCACCACAGCTGCTCGCCTCGAAGCATGGCGGGGATGAACCGGTGCTTCTGGTCCTCGGTGCCGTAGGCGAGGAGCGTCGGGAGGACCATGCCGAGCGCGACGGAGAAGACGCCGATGTCGACCTCGTAGCGGGCCACCTCCTGGCGCCAGACCCGGTCGAGCGCGGCGCCGGCGCCCCGCCCGCCGTACTCGCGGGGCACGCTGATCCCCGCGAACCCGGCGTCGTAGATCCGTCGCTGCCACCCCTTCGCCGCCTCGACGTGGGCGCGCTCGTCCTCGGGGCTCGTCGCCGACAGGCGACGCTTGAGGTCGCGGTTGTCGTCGCGCCGGCGGGAGGCGTTGGCGTCGAGCCAGGCTCGCGTCTCGGCCCGGAAGGCGGCCTGCTCGGCGGTCTCGGTCGCCGCCTCGACCGCCGTCACCGTCGCTCGTCGACGGCGTCGAGGGACGACCCGACGACCCACATGGCGAAGTACTGCGCGGCGCCGCCGTAGGCCTGGCCGAGGCCGACGGTGGCGTCGGGGACCTGGTGTTCGCCGGCCCCGCCCCGGACCTGCAGCGCCGCCTCGGCGAAGCGCAGCATGCCGGAGGCGCCGATCGGGTTCGACGACAGCACCCCGCCCGACGGGTTCACCGGGAAGGCGCCGTCGATCTGGGTCTCGCCGCTCTCCACCATCCGCCAGCCCTCGCCCGGGCCGGCGATGTCGTGGCCCTCGAGCCACATGGGCTCGTACCAGGAGAACGGGACGTAGAGCTCGGCGACGTCGATCTGGCGCCGCGGGTCGGTGATTCCGGCGGCCTCGTAGACGAGCTGGGCGCACTCGACGCCGGCTTGGGGCCGGACCGGGTCGCGCCCGGGGAAGGTGCCGAGCTCGCTCCGCATGGCGGTGCCGAGGACCCAGGCCGGCGGGTGCGGCGCCCGGCGGCTGCCGGCCTCGGTGGTGAGGACGAGGGCGCAGGCGCCGTCCGAGGAGGGGCAGGACTCGTGCCAGTGGATGGGGTCCCACAGCATCGGGGAGTCCTTCACGTCCTCGATCGTGAGGTCCGGCATCTGGAGGTGCGCGTACGGGTTCTTCGCTGCGTTCCGCCGGTCCTTCACCGCGACCATCCAGCCGATGTGCTCGGGCGCGCCGGAGCGGGCGATGTACGACCGCATCCAGGGGGCGAAGATCCCGCCCGCGCCCATGCCGCCGCTGCGGCCGCCGGCCAGGCCCCACTGGGCGTTGCCCTCGGCCTGCTTCTCGTAGGCGACGGTCAGGACCCGGTCGTGCACGCCGGTCTGGACCAGGTGGGTGGCGACGAGGGCCGTCGAGCCCCCGACGCTGCCGGCGGTGTGGACGCGCAGGATCGGCTTGCCGGCGGCGCCGAGGGCGTCGGCGAGGCTCAGCTCGGGCATCATCACGCCCTCGAAGGGGTCCGGCGCCTTGCCGAGCACGACGGCGTCGATGTCGGTCCACGCCAGGTCGGCGTCGTCGAGCGCCCGCTGCGCGGCCTCGCGGACCAGGCCGGGGAGCGAGACGTCGTCGCGCTTCTTCTTGTGCTTCGTCTGCCCGATGCCGACGACGGCCGCCGGACGGCTCATGCCCTCACGCTCCCTCGAGCACGCAGACGAGGTTCTGCTGGAGGCACTGCCCCGACGTCGCGTGCGCGACCGCGCGCGCGGCGCCGTCCTCGGCGACGGCCCGGGCGGCCTCGGCGACGCGCGCCAGCCCGACCGCCATCACCGGGTTGGCGGCGAGCGGGCCGCCGGACGGGTTCACGCGCACGCGCTCGTCGAGGCCGAGGGCCTCGCGCAGCAGCCGCTCCTGGTGGGTGAACGTGGCGCAGAGCTCGGCGACGTCGATCGGCGCGTCGTCGACGCCGGCGTGCTTGGCGGCCTGGCGGGTCGAGATCGACTCGGTGAGGTCGCGCATGCCCGGCTGGTGGGGCTCGACCCGGTGGTCGATGCCCCGGATCCACACCGGGCGCTCGCACACCTCCCGGGCCGTGTTCGCGGTGGCGAGCACGACCGCGCAGGCGCCGTCGGAGATCGGCGGCAGGTCGTGCCGGCGCAGCGGGGCGGTGAGGTACGGCTCGGCGAGGAGCGCCTCGGGGTCGGGGCTGGTGCGGATCTGCGCGTACGGGTTGTCGGCCGCGTTCGTGCGGCTGCGTGCCGCGATCTCGGCCATCTCCCGCTCGGTGGTCGTCCCCTTGTCGAGCATGGCCCTCGCCTGGAGCGCGGCGAGCGAGACCGGGTCCGCGCCGAGCGGGGTGATCGTGTACGGGTCCATCTGGAGCGGGTAGATCTCGTCCGGACGCCCCGGGGAGGACTTCCCCGAGCCGAACGCGAGCGCCAGGTCGATGTCGCCGTGCTGGAGTCGCACCCAGGCCTCGTAGAGGGCCCAGGCGCCGTCCATCTCGACGTGCGACTCCGAGATCGGCGGCCAAGCGCCGACCGCCTCGAGGTTCGAGACGAAGGCGAAGGTCTGGCCCGACAGGTAGTCGCAGCTGCCGGCGCAGGTGAAGCCGATGTCGCGGCGGTTCACGCCCGCCCGGTCGATCGCCTCGCTGATCACCGGGAACAGGAACTGCGGCTCGGTCAGCTCGGCCTGCCGCCAGCTCGGCGACTGCGCGTACCCGACGATGGCGATGTCGTGCACTCAGAACACCTTGCCCAGGAACTGCTCCGCCGGCAGGTCGGGCTCGCCGGTCGGCCGCCATCCGACGATGCAGCCCTCGGCGCTGCCCCAGCTCCGGTTCGAGATGGCGTCGACGCTGCGCTCCCCCTCCGGCTTCCAGACCGCCTCGACGCGCATCCCGACGTGGACGTCCTCGACCGGCGCGTCGACGACGTCCTGGAGGTTCATCATCCCGCCCTCGCCGTCGAGGAGGATCGAGGCCCGCACGAACGGCTCCGTCTCCTCCTGCCCGTAGTACTGGACCGGCGTGACGACGGTGTAGTTCGTCACCGTGCCCCGGTCGGCGACCACGACCTCGTCGGCGTCGGTGGTCTCCACGACGCAGATCGGGCAGTAGCCGCGGGGCGGCACGTAGACGAGGCCGCAGCGGGGGCACTTGTGGCCGACGAGCCGGCCCTCGAGCAGCTGGCTGGCGTAGCGGCGGACCACCGGGCACAGGAGCTCGTGGTAGTCGAGCTCCATGAAGTAGTCCATCATCGTCACCGGGCCGTCCTCGGCCGCGGCGGCGTCCGCGGGGCTCACGAGGTCTCCTCGGGGACGAAGGCGAGGTCGGTGATGTGGCCGATCCGCTCATCCTTCCAGCGCGCGACCACCCGCATGCCGGTTCGCATCCGCTCCATCGAGCCGGCGTCGACGACGTGGAGCAGCCCGGTGTGAGCCCCGTCGAGTCGGACCAGCGCGAACGCGAACGGGTGGTCGAGCGGGTGCTTCCGGCCCGGCCGGGTCACCCAGGCCCAGGTCTCGACCGTCCCCGCCGGGCCGACCTCGACCAGGTCCGGCTCGAGGCCCTCCCCGGTGGCGGGGTCCCACTCGAGCGGCGGCACCAGCACCCGGCCGTCGCGGGTCCGGGCGCCGAGGATGCGGCGGTCCCGCAGCCCGGTCAGGAACGGGCCGACCACCGGCCCGAGGGTCCGGGTGTAGGGGAACTCGATCGTGTGCGTCGTCCGGGGCGGCTCGGGCACCGCCGGAGTAGAACACATTCCATTTCTGGGTCACAAGTGGCGCCGTCAGCGCCGCTCCAGCAGCAGCCGGGTGGCGGACTCGAGCTCGGCGTTGACCGTCTCGGTGTCGTGCCAGCCGTTCACCCACCCGACGAGCCACCCGAACCACACCATCCGGAGGGTCCGGGCGACCGGCGGCTTCAGCCCGGCGTCGAGCCCGCCCATGGCCGCCGCGAGCACGGCGTCCATCGTCGCCATGATCTCGACCTGGCAGTCGCGGACCGCGGGGTCGGGCGAGGCGGTGGCGGTGACGAGGGCGGCGGTGCGGCGGGGCTCGAGCTCGGCGGCGCGCATGGCGCGGTGGAGAAGGTCCACGACCCGCTCGGCCGGGGTGCCGCCGACGGGCGGGCGGCGCTCGAAGCGCTCCGCCATCGCCCGCCACAGCTCGAGCTGGCACGCCGCCAGCAGGTGGTCCTTCGAGGTGAAGTAGCGGTAGATGGTGCCGAGGGCCACCTGGGCCCGGGTGGCCACGTCGCGCATCTGCACCGCGTCGTACCCGCCCTCGGCCGCGAGGTCGAGCGCGGCGTCGAGCACCCGGTCCCGCCGCGCCGCCTGGTTCGGCGTGAGCGTCTCGCCGTCGACGGCCACGTCAGCGCCCCGGCTCGGCGGCGACCGGCAGCGTCCCGACCACGCGCTCCTCGGCGACCGCGGTGTCGTCCCGCACCAGGTCGAGCACGGCCTCGGCCACGTCGTCGGGCGACAGGAGGCCCAGCACGGTCTCGGCCGCGTACGCCCAGTCGGCCCAGCGCTCCCCGTCGCCCGACTTCGGCAGCAGCGGGGTGTCGACGAGACCGGGCAGCACCGCGTTCACCCGGATGCGCTCCTCGGCGAGCGGGGCGCACGCGCGCGTGAACATCGTCACGCCGGCCTTCGTGGCCGAGTAGATCGGGTCGGCGGTGAGCGGGAACCGCGCCGCCATCGAGGCCGTGTTCACGATCGCGCCGCCGCCGCGACGCCGGAGCGCCGGCACCGCCAGGCGGGTCCCGACGACGACACCCCCGAGGTTGACCGCCATCACCCGCAGCAGCGTCTCGGGGGTGATGTCGGGCCAGGTCGGCTCGCCGCAGACGAGGCCGGCGTTGTTGTGGACGATGTCGACGCCACCGTGCTCGGCCTCGGCGGTCGCGAACAGCGCCTCGAGGGCGCGGGGCTCGGTGACGTCGGTGCGGACGAAGGAGGCGCGGCCGCCGGCGTCGTGGACCCGCCCCGTGGTCTCGCTGCCGCCGGCCTCGTCGACGTCGGCGACGACCACGGTGGCGCCGGCGCGGGCCAGCGCCACGGCGGTGGCCCGCCCGATCCCGGACCCCGCCCCGGTGACGACCGCCACCCTGCCGTCGATCTCCACGGCGGCCATGCTCGCACGGGACGAGAACACGTTCCAGGTGCCCGGCGTACGATCAGCCCGTGGACGAGCACCGAGAGACGCCGGACGGGCCTCGCCTGGCCTTCGCGCACCTCGACGACGTCCCGTGGACCGAGGTCATCGCCCAGCAGCACGGCGACCGGCGAGTCTCGGTCCACGAGAAGTTCCTCGAGTGGACGCCCCAGCGCATGGTGGCGCTCGGCCGGTACGACCCCGGCCTGGTGATCGAGCGCCACGGCCACGCCAGCGACAACGTCCTCTACGTGCTGGCGGGCGACCTGGACGTCGGCGGACGCCCCTGCCCGGCCGGGACGCTGATCATCCTCGAGCGCGGCGCCGTGTTCGGACCGCTCACCGCGGGGCCGTCCGGGTGCCTGCTGTTCGAGATCTGGGGCGACGACGTCACGCCGGTCCCCGCCGACAAGGAGGGCTACGCGAAGCTCCTCGCCGAGCGCGGGATCACGCGGCTGCCCAACCCCGGCTTCGAGCGCCCCGCCGGCGCGCCGCCGAGCGACCTCGGCACCGGCGACCGCTGGTCATAGGCCTGGCGCCACCAGCGCCGCGATCGTCCCGGCGGCCGCGTCGAGGCGCGCCGCCGTCGCCCGGACGACGTCGAGGGGCTCACCGATCGGGTCGGCGATCTCGTCGTCGGGCCGGCCCAGCGGTCGCCCGGCCGGCCGGCCGTCGGCGACCCGCGCCGCCCACGCCCGCAGGCCCTCGTCGGGTCGGCGCGGCCCGACCGCGGTCCCGAGCCGGGCCGCCTCGACGATCAGGAACGTGCGGGCGCCCGCGTCCGGGTCGTGCGCGAGGACGCC
Source organism: Acidimicrobiia bacterium (assembly GCA_035948415.1). Classification (NCBI taxonomy): domain Bacteria; kingdom Bacillati; phylum Actinomycetota; class Acidimicrobiia; species Acidimicrobiia bacterium. The sequence goes on from DASZJD010000116.1 coordinate 6,720, forward strand.
CCATACGTGCTCCCGGGTCATGCCCAGCACGAGGTCGGCGCCGGCGACGAGCGCGCCCGTCACCGAGCGGCTGGCGTGGCCCGAGAGGTCCAAGCCGTACTCCCGCATCACCGCGACGAGCGCCGGCGGCGACGGGCCCGGCCACGCCACGAACCCGGCCGAGTGCACGCGGGCGTCCAGGCTCCGGCCGGCGAGCCGCGCTCGCAGCATCGCCTCGGCCATGGCCGAGCGAGCGATGTTCCCCGTGCACACGACGAGGATGTCGCCCGAGCGGGACCCGTCAATGAGGCGAGATGGTACGGCGCCGTACACTGCGGGCCGCACGAGGGGGCAGCCGGTGGGCGCAGCGCTCGACGACGACCGCGTCATCGATGTCGACGGGCACGTCTGGGAGCCGGACCAGGTGTGGGAGGACCACCTCGAACCGGCGTTCCTCGACCGACGACCACGGATCGTCCGCGACGACCGGGGCACGACCCGCTACCTGGTCGAGGACCGGCTCATGCCGGTCGGCACGGGCCGAGGCGCGTGGGCACCCGAGGGGTTCCGCGAGGCGTCGCTCCACCGGCCGGGCGGCGTCGACCCGCGCGCGCGGCTCGTCGACATGGACACCGAGGGCATCGACGTCGCCGTCCTGTACGGGACGCTCGCCCTTGGGCTCTGGTCGATCCGCGACCTCGACCTCCAGGTGGCGTGCTGCCGCGCCTTCAACGACTGGCTGGCCGGCTACTGCGCCGTCGACCCGAGCCGGCTCCGCGCCGCGGCGGCGTTGCCGCTGGCCTCGGTCGACGCCGCCGTCGTCGAGGCCGAGCGCGCCGTCTCGGAGCTCGGCGCGGTCACCCTCACCGTCCACGGCTCGGTGGTGGGCCGCAACCTCGACGACCCCGACCTGTTCCCGCTCTACGAGGCCGCCGAGCGCCTCGACGTCGCGCTGGGTCTGCACGCCGGCGGCACCGGCCTGGCCGTGGACCGGTTCGTCGACCAGTACGCGCTCGCGCACGCCTGCGCCTTCCCGATGGACGTCATGCTCGGGGCCACGACGCTGCTCTGCGGCGGCGTGCTCGAGCGCTTCAGCCGCCTGCGGGTCGCGCTGCTCGAGGCGGGCTGCGGCTGGTTCCCCGCCTTCCTCGAGCGGCTCGACGAGCACTACGAGAAGCGCGCCGGCGAGATGCCCGGCCTGCGGCGACCGCCGAGCGCGTTCGTCCGCGAGGGCCGCGTCGTCATCTCCTGCGAGCCCGAGGAGCACGGGATCAGGTACGCGGCGGAGCGGCTCGGCCCCGGAGCGGTCGTGTACGCCTCCGACTACCCGCACTGGGACGCTGAGTTCCCCGGCTCGGTCGACGCGGTGCGCGACCGCCGGGACCTCGACGAGCCGACCAAGCGCGCGATCCTTGGCGGCAACGCCCGCCGGCTGCTCGGCCCGCACCTCGCGCTGGCGCCGGCCCCCGCCCGAGGAGGATCCGCATGACCGCGCGCACGCCGGTGGACAAGCTCCCCGAGCCCGACCTCGGGCTCGCGCTGATCCCGAAGGACCGGTACCTGTCGGTCGCGTACGCGCAGCTCGAGCGCGACCGGCTCTGGCCCCGGGTGTGGAACCTGGTCGGCCCGACCCAGGACGTCGCCGAGCCCGGCGACTACCTCGTGTTCGACCTCGGGGTCGAGTCGGTGCTCGTCGTCCGCGGCGACGACGGCCGGCTGCGCGCCTTCCACAACGTGTGCCAGCACCGGGGGCGGCGGCTGCGCGAGCGCGGCTCGGGGCACGCCGAGACGTTCCAGTGCCCCTACCACCTGTGGACCTACGAGAACGACGGCCGCCTCTCGTGGGCCCCCGACGCCGACGACTTCCCGCAGGGCGACCCCACCGGCTGCGTCGCCCTCCCCGAGGTGCGGTGCGAGACGTGGAACGGCTGGGTGTTCGTGAACTTCGACCGCGGCGCGGAGCCGCTGCGCGAGTACCTCGGCCCGCTCGCCGAGCACCTCGCGCCCTACGACTTCGCCGCCCAGTACCACCTGGTCGAGGACATCTCGATGCTGTGGGCCTGCAACTGGAAGGTCGGCGTCGACGCCTTCAACGAGGTGTACCACGTGCAGGGGATCCACCCCGAGCTGCTGTCGTTCACCGACGACGTCGACTGTCCGGTCGACATCCTGGGCAAGCACAGCCGCTTCATCTTCCGCGTCGGCTACCCGAGCCCGCGCTGGACCGACGAGCGGGCGCGCCGAGAGGGCTACGCCGACCGGCACCAGATCACCCAGATGATGCGGGTGATCATGGAGGGTGCCGGCCTCGACCCCACCGACTTCGAGGGCCGCGCCGAGGCGGTGCGGCCGGCGCTGTTCCGAGCCCGGCGGGAGTACGGGGCGCGGAACGGCCTCGCCTACGACGGGCTGGCCGACGAGCAGCTCACCGACGACTTCCACTACTTCATCTTCCCGAACATCACGCTGAACATCTCCGCTGACCACTTCTGGTTCTTCCGCCACCGCCCGCACGCCACGGACCCCGAGCAGATGTGGTGGGACTTCCAGACCTACGTCCGGCTTCCCCCGGGCGTGGACCCACCGCCCCGGCCGGAGACCGTCGTCTGCCGGTTCGGCGACGGCACCGAGCGGAAGCTCCACCTCGCCCTGCAGCAGGACGCCGCCGCCGCTCCACCGGTCCAGGCCGGCATGCGCTCGTCCGGGTACGCCGGCCTGTACCTCGCGCACCAGGAGCGGCGGCTCCGCCACTTCCATCGGGTGCTCGAGGACTACGTCGCCTCGTGAGCCGGTACGTCCGCGTCGGCGGCACGGACGACGTGCGGCCGGGCCGGGCCCGGGCCGTGGCGGTCGAGGACCAGCACGTGCTGCTTTGCAACGTCGACGGCTCCCTCTACGCCGTCGCCGACGTGTGCACGCACGACCGCGGCCCGCTCGGCGACGGTCGCCTCCGCGGCAGCACCATCGAGTGCCCGCGGCACGGCGCGCGGTTCGACGTCCGCGACGGGTCGGTGGTCGCCCCCCCGGCGGTGCGGGCCCTCGCCACGTACCCGGTGCGGGTCGTCGACGGGGTCGTCGAGATCGCGGTGGGCGGAGACGAGGCGCCGTGAGCGGCCCGCTCGCGGGTGTGCGCGTCGTCGAGCTCGGCGTGTGGGTGGCCGGGCCCGCGGCCGGGGGCATCCTCGCCGACTGGGGCGCCGACGTGGTGAAGATCGAGCCCCCGGCCGGCGACCCGGCCCGGCAGTTCCAGGCCATGCTCGGCGGCGACGTCCCGTTCAACCCCCCCTTCGAGCTCGACAACCGCTCGAAGCGCAGCATCGTGGTCGACCTCGCGGCGCCGGGCGGCCGGGCGCTGGCCCTCGAGCTGCTCGGGCGCGCCGACGTCTTCCTCACGAACATCCGGCTCGACGCGCTCGAGCGCCTCGGCCTCGACGCGCCGACCGTGCACGCCCTCGCGCCGCGGCTCGTGTACGCGGTGATCACGGGCTACGGGCTCGCCGGTCCCGAGCGCGACCGGGCCGCGTACGACATCGGCGCCTTCTGGGCTCGGAGCGGGCTCGTCGGGCTCCTCACGAAGCCGGGGGGCGAGCCCCCGTTCCAGCGGGGCGGGATGGGCGACCACGGCGCCGGGATGACCTTGGCCGCCGGGATCTGCGCCGCGCTCGTCGCGCGGGCGCGGACCGGCGAGGGCCAGGTCGTGGCCACGTCCCTGCTCCGCCACGGCATGTACACGATCGGCTTCGACCTCAACACCGCGCTGCGGTTCGGGCAGTCGATCGGCACCCCGACGCGCGACACGATGACGAACCCGGCCATCAACTGCTACCGGGACCGGGACGGCCGGTGGTTCTGGCTGATCGGTCTCGAGGGTGACCGCCACTGGCCCGACTTGTGCCGGGCGGTGGGACGCCCCGAGTGGATCGACGACGAGCGCTTCGCGACCGCGAGGGCGCGGCGGTCGAACGTGCGCGAGCTGATCCCGGCGCTCGACACCGTGTTCGCGACGCGCACCCGTGACGAGTGGGGCGAACGCCTCGACCGCGAGAACATGTGGTGGGCGCCGGTGCAGACGCCCGAGGAGCTGCTCGGCGACTCGCAGGCGTGGGCCGGCGGCGGCTTCGTCGAGGTCCCGGACGCCGACGGCACGGCGACGATGATCAACACCCCGGTCGACTTCGTCGGCACCCCGGCCGCGCCGCGAGCGATGCCGCCGACGCTGGGACAGCACACCGACGAGGTGCTCGCCGAGCTCGGACGCGACGCCGACGCCATCGCCGCCCTGCGGGCCGACGAGATCGTGGCCTGACCGCGCCCCGACACCGACGCCATTGGCGGTCCTGCGGGTTCACGGGCCGCCGGAGCCGGTGCTGCCGGTCGGCCTCGGCGCCCGCGACGAGGGCCGCGCCGTCGGCACCGGGCGGGGCTGACATCGCCGGGCAGCCCGGTCGTTAGAGGGTTCGCAGGTGCCCGACGCTGCCGGTCGCCCGCACACGCCCCTGGCGCCTCCCGGGTGAGGCTGGCTGGGTCGGCTAGGCGCCGGGGGCACCTTCCTCAGCACTCCCGGCTCGACCCCGAGGCTTCCGAATTCCGTCGGGCCGCCGCCGCGACGGCCCGACCTCAGAGCTTCGGCAGCGTGATCGGCGGGAGGGGGACGGGCAGCGGGAGCAGCGGGGGGCTCGGCGGGCCGGGAGCCGGCGGGGGCGGGGTCGGCGCAGGAGCGGGCAGCGGGGTCGGCGCCGGACCGGGCGGCGGCACGCTCGGCGCGGGAGCCGGCGGCGGTGGCAGGTGCACGGGGCCGCTCGGCGCCGGACCGGGCGCGGGTCCGATCGGCGGCGAGCCGGGGCCGACACCGACCGGCGGCGCGCCGCGAGCTCCACCGCCGACCGCCGAGGTCAGGACACCGAGCGCGGCGGCGCCGGTGCGGAGGCGGCGCGCCAGCACGCCCGCGACCGTGTCCGATCCACCGGTGACCCTGGCCGCCGACGACCGCAGCGAGTTCGCCACCGAGGTCACGGCGGAGCTCGTCAGCAGGCGGGATCGGATCGACGGCTGCCCGCCCGCGGCGGCGGTGGAGCCGGCGTTGCGCACCTGGAGGTCGCCCGGCCCTCGCACGACCAGGAAGGCGGCGGCCGGGACCGCGATCGCCAGCACGACCGCGACGAGGATGACGAGCGGGTCGAGTCGGTCGGGGCGCGCCGTCGTCGCGCCGTCGGGCGTCGCCGCGGCCGGACCCGCCGGCCATCGGATCGGACCTTCGTCGCGCTTCGGGTCGAACATGCCGCGCCCTGCCGGTTCGTCGACTTCGCTCGCAGGATAAAGGTGGCGGCGGCCGGAACTGTCAGTGGACGGACCCCGCGCCGGCCGATTTCGCGCGATCGTCACCTGCCTCGCGCGCAGCGCCGCGACCAGGCCCGTCGGTCGCGCGCACAGCGCGATCTGCCCCCAGTCGTGCGCGCCACGCGCGACCCGTCCCCAGCTCGCGCGCGCAACGCGGCGACTCGGCCGCGGGCGGCGCGCGCCCGGACCCCGACGGTGTCGCGGCGCCGCCCCCCGCCCGCGGGGCCGGTCAGGCGCCCCGGCCCGGCGGCCGCCGCCAGCGCGCCCACGCCTCCGGCAGCTCGCCCCATCCGGTCTGGCGCTCGGGCCAGTTCGCCGGCGGGAGCCCCACCGGGGACGTGCCGACGTCCCGGCCGTACCAGAGGAGGTGCTCGCGCCGGACGAACGACCACGCTCCGTCGCGACGCTCGTACTCGTCGCGGTACTGGATCATCTGCACGACCCAGCGGTCGCCGAGCTGGAGCTCGGCCCGGCAGTAGACGACACCGCGGGCGTGGTCCCGGTCCTCGAAGTCGATGACGTGCGTCCCGACGTTGAGGATCGAGATCAGGGTCTCGTCGAGCGCCTCGTCGAAGAAGGCGCGGAGCGCCGCCCGTCCGCGCCGGTCCCGGCCGACGCGGACGTCGGGGACGAAGAGGGCGACGAGCCCGTCGAGGTCCCGAGCGTCGAGCGCCACCGCGTAGCCCGACACGAGCTGTCGGATCTCGTCGCGAGCCACGACCCGCTCGATCGCGGAGAGATCGTCCACGCGGTCATCTTCGCAGCGCCACCACGGCGCTCGTTGGCCCCCAGGGTGGCGACCGGCGGTCGGGTCGCTCACCCCAGATGGGCGCGCACGAGGCGCTCGGCGCGATCGGTGTCTTCCTGCAGGAAGAAGTGCCCGCCGTCGACGGCGATGAGCGGGACGCGAGCGCGCTCGGCCTGGGCCTCGAACCACTCGAACGGCAGCTCCGACCGTGTGCCCGCGAGGACGACCCCCGACGCGGTCAGCGCGTCGAGGTGTCGCCAGGCCGCCGGCGCGCCCTGCTCGTTCGACGACAGCTCGAAGATCGCGGCTTCGGCCTCGGGCGGGCAGGCGAGCTCGACCTGGCCGTCCGCCCGGTCGTGGAAGCCCCACCGGACGTAGGCCGCCAGCGCCTCGGGTGCGAGCGCGTCGAGCGGGGGGCGGGCGGCGTAGGACGCGAGCGCCGCCGCCCGGTCCGGCCACACGGCGCGGCGGCGCCGGGCGATGGCGGCCATGTCGATCGGGCGGTCGCCACCGCCCGGGTTCGGTCGCGTCGGTCGTGGGGGCAGGTCGAAGGCGATCGCCTCGCAGAGCATGGCGGCCCGGGTGGCGCCGGGCCGGGCCGCGTCGAGCAGGGAACAGACGCCGCCGCCGAGCGACGCGCCGAGGGCGGCCCAGCGCGTGATCCCGAGCTCGTCGAGGACGGCGAGCACGTCGCCGGCCATGCGGGCGAAGGCGTAGTCGCGGGACGGGTCCGGGGGGACGTCGGTGTCGCCGTGGGCGCGCAGGTCGACGGCCACCGGCCGGAACCGGTCGGTGAGCCGCCGCGCCAGCGGGTCGAAGAGGCCGGCGCAGAAGCCGTTCGGGTGCAGCAGCAGGAGCGGCTCGCCGGTACCGCCCCAGTCGAGGGCGGCGACCGTCAGGCCGTCGTGGGTGACGGCGCGCTCGGTGGGCTCGCTGGTCAGGCGCCTACGCGACCGGCTCGGCGGCCAGGATCCGGCCCAGCGCGAGCAGCTGGGGCGTCGTCCCGCCGAGGGTGAGCTCGAGCTGCTTGGCGAGCAGGAAGTAGCGGAAGAGCGGGTAGTCGCGGTCCACCCCCATGCCGCCGTGGAGGTGCTGGGCGGCGTGGACGACGCGCTGGCCGCCCTCGGCGGCCCAGAACTTCGCCACTGCGACCTCGGCCGCCGCCGGTAGCTCCTCGGCGAGCCGCCAGATGGCCTGCCAGGCCGTGAGCCGGATGGCCTCGGTGTCGATGTAGGCGTCGGCGGCCCGCTGCCCGACCGCCTGGAAGGTGGCGATGGGCCGATCGAACTGCTCCCGGGTCTTCGTGTACTCGGCGGTCATCCGCACCGCCTCTTCGCAGACGCCGATGGCGACGGCGCAGAGCGCGGCCGTCGCCCGCTCGAGGGTCCAGTCGAGCGCCGCCGCTCCCGCGTCGGGGCCACCGACGAGGTCGGCGTCGGTGACGCGGGCGCCGTCGAGTCGGAGCAGCGCCTCGGCGTGGCCGCTCGTCGTCGGCTGCCGCTGGCGGCTGACCCCGCGGGCGTCGGGATCGACGACGGCGAGGATGACCCGCCCGTCGTCGGCGGCAGGCACGAGCACCCGGTCTGCGAGCATGCCGTCGGGCACGCAGGTCTTCTCGCCCTCGAGGATCCAGTCGTCGCCGTCCCGCCGCGCCGTCGTGAGGGGCTGTCGGGGGTCGGCGCCGTCCTCGACGAGGGCGGCGGTGAGCAGCCGGTCGCCGGCGGCGACGCCGGGCAGGAGGTCGGCCTGGAGGGCCTCGCTCCCGAAGCGGGCGACGGGGAGCGCGCCGAGCACGACCGTCGACAGGTACGGGACCGGAGCCACGGTCCGACCGATCTGCTCCAGCACGATCGCCGCTTCGAGGAAGCCGTAGCCCCCGCCGCCGTGCGCCTCGGGCAGGGCGATCCCGAGGAGGCCGGCGTCGGCGAGCTTGGCCCAGAGCTCGCGGTCGACGTTGTCCTCGCCCGCCTCGATCTCCTTCAGACGCTCGGGGGTCACCTCGGCGTCGAGGATCTGGCGGGCGAGGCCCTGGAGGTCTTGCTGCTCCTCGTTGAACCCGAAGTCCATGCCGGCTCCTGCTAGCGGGGGGCGAGCGGCATGCCGAGGCCGAACACCGCGATGAGGTCGCGCTGGATCTCGTTCGTCCCGCCGCCGAAGGTCAAGATGATGAGCCCGCGGTACGAGTGCTCGAGCCGAGCCTGGAGCACCGCGCCCGGCGCGTCGTCCTTCAGGTAGGACCGCGGGCCGAGGATCTCCATGAGCAGCCGGAAGGCCTCGATGTAGAACTCGGTCCCGAAGACCTTCGTCGCCGACGCGTCGGCGGGCTGCACGTCCCCCTTCGTGGACGCCCAGGCGATCTTCCAGTTGATGAGGCGCAGGAACTCGAGCCGGGCGTGGACCCGGGCCAGGCTCAGCTGCACCCACTCCTGATCGACGACGCGCCGCCCGTCGGGCAGGCGGGTCTCCTGCGCCCACCGCCGGACGTCGGCCAGAGCGCGCTCCACCATCCCCGACGAGCAGAGGGTCACCCGCTCGTGGTTCAGCTGGTTCGTGATCATCCTCCAGCCCTCGTTCTCCTCACCCACTCGGGCCGTGGCGGGCACGCGCACGTCCTCGTAGAAGACCTGGGCGATGTCCGACTCGCCCATCACGTGGATCGGCACGACCTTGATGCCGGGGGTGTCCATCGGGACGACGAAGAGCGAGATGCCCTTGTGCTTCTTGACGTTCGGGTTGGTGCGGACCGCGAGCCAGACGAAGTCGGCGCCGCTCGCCAGGCTGGTCCACATCTTCTGGCCGTTGATGACGTACTCGTCGCCGTCGCGCTCGGCCTTCGTGCTGAGGGCGGCGAGGTCGGTGCCGGCGCCGGGCTCCGAGTAGCCGATGCAGAAGTGGATCTCGCCCTTGAGGATCTTCGGCAGGAAGAATGCCTTCTGCTCGTCCGACCCGAACCGCCGGATGGTCGGACCCACGGTGTTGATCGTGAGCATCGGGACCGGCGCGCCGGCGCGCATCGCCTCGTCGAACCAGATGAACTGCTCCACCGGCGTGAAGCCCCGCCCGCCCCACTCCTTCGGCCAGCCCACCCCGAGCCAGCCGTCCTCGCCCATCTGGCGCACGACCCGCCGGTTGGCGTCGCCCACCCCGCCGGAGCCGGTCAGCTCGGCGCGGACCTCGGGGGTCAGGAGCCGGTCGTAGTAGGCGCGCACCTCCTGGCGGAGACGCTCCTGGTCTTCGGTGAGGCCGATGTACACGCGACGCACCTCCAGCACCGCGGCCGAAACAAGAACACGTTACAGAGCGGGCGGCAGGGCCGCCATTTTCCGTAGTGAGTCACGTCGGGTGTCGTGTTTGGTCCTTGTGGTTGTGGCTGCGGGCCGGTGCCGGTCGTTCCGGTTCAAGCTGAGCCCAACGGCCCACCAGGAGGCGGCCCTGGTCGGGCTGCTGGGCCTGCAGTGTGAGTTGTACAACGCTGCCCTCGAGGAGCGTCGAGGGGCGTGGCGCTGGGAGCACCGGTCGGTGTCGTACTTCGAGCAGTGTCGGACGCTGACTGGGTTGCGGGGGGTGCGCCCCGAGGTGCTGGCCGCGGGGGTGACGGTGTGTCGGGGGACGCTGCGGCGTCTGGACCGGGCCTTCGCCGCGTTCTACAGGCGCTGCCGCGCCGGGCAGCGGCCGGGGTTCCCGCGGTTCCGGCCCGTCTCGCGCTGGGACTCGCTGCAGTGGGAGGACCGAACGGGATGGCGGATCGACGAGGCCGCCCGACGGATCCACCTGTTGGGCGTCGGCGCGCTCAAGCTGCGGCTGCACCGTCCAATCCGGGGCACGGCGAAGGCGATCACGGTGCGGCGGGAAGGTCGACGCTGGTGGATCACCATCCGCTGCGTGGACGTCCCCGCCGAGCCGCTCCCGGCGACGGGCCGCCAGGTTGGCATCGACCTGGGCGTCACCGTGCTGGTCGCCACCAGCGACGGAGACCTGCTCACCAAAGACCGACCCGCAGCGCGCGCCGCGGCCCGACTCGCTTCAGCCCAACGAGCCCTGGCCAGCAAGCAGCGAGGCTCGAAGCATCGGCGGCGGGCCGCCGAACACGTCGCGGACCTACACCGACACATCCGTAACTGCCGAACCGACACGCTCCACAAGCTTTCGCGCCGGCTCGTCGACGACCACGACCTGATCGCCCACGAGGCCCTGGTTGTCTCGAACCTGGTCCGTCGGCCCAAGCCCAGGCCGGACCCGTCCAGCGGCTACCAGCCGAACGGGGCCGCCGCCAAGACTGTTCTGAACCGGTCCATCCATGACGCCGGGTGGGGACGCCTGGTTGCGATGATCACCTACAAGGCTGAAAGCGCCGGTCGGACCGTCATCGCAGTCGACCCCCACAACACCAGCCGAACCTGCGCCTACTGCGGGCACGTCTCGGCCGGGAACCGGCGCGGCGCCGTCTTCGAGTGCCAGGCGTGCGGTCATCACGCCCACGCCGACACCAACGCCGCGCGCAACATCCTCCGGGCCGGTAGGGCCCAGCAGCTCAGCGCTGCGCAGGGTCGAAACTGACCCACTACCCAGACCAGGTAGGTGCCGGTCAGGTTCACCCGCAGTCCCACTCCGTCGCGTCGAGGAGGTGGACCGGGCGGGCGCCGGCGACGAGGTCGAAGCCGGCCACGGTGGCGCCCTCGTCGGCGAACCGCCGGGCGCACGCGGCGCCCAGGCCCGACGCCGCGCCGGTGACGATCGCGACCCGCCAAGCCAGCCGTCCGTCCCCCACCGCCGTCGGGTCCTCCCCCTCCTCCACGCCTTCGCGTCCCGCCTGCACAACTGTATAGTTCTTGTTCAGTTGTACACAGCCGTCCCCACCGAGCCCACCGCGGCGACCCCGGAGCGCATCCTGCGCGCCGCCGAGGACTGCGTGCGGCGCTGGGGCCTGCGCCGGGTTTCCATGAACGACGTCGCGCTCCAAGCTGGGGTCTCGCGGGGATCGGTCTACCGCTACTTCCCGGACCGGGACGCCCTCGTGCAGGCCGTGCTCGAGCGGGTGGCCGAGGTCCACGTCGCCGAGGCGGAGCCCGCCGTGCGTCGGCGCGCCACGCTGGCCGGCAAGGTGGCCGAGGCGGCCGTCTTCGTTCGTCGCCTCGCCGACGACGAGCGCCGCCTCGGACTCCACGAGCACCCGGGTGAGCCCGCGCTGGCCACGCTCCGGCTGGCCTCGACCCCGGCGATGTTCGCCCGCTGGATCGACTTCTGGATCCCGTTCCTCGAGGCGGCGCAGCACGACGGCGAGGTGCGCGCCGACCTCGACGTGCGGCAGGCGGCGGAGTGGATCATGCGCATCCTGATCTCCCTCGTGACCGTGCCCTCGGTCACCGTCGACCTCGACGA
>DASZJD010000117.1 GCA_035948415.1 Acidimicrobiia bacterium
ACGTGTCGGACCCGGACGGGGCGAGCGGCTTCGTGCGCGACGCGCGCGCCGCGCTCGGCGGGGTGGACGTGCTGGTGGCGAACGCCGGGGGACCCCGGCCCGGCGGGTTCGCCGACGTGTCCGACCCGGCCGAGTACGCCCACGCCTTCGCGCTGAACGCCCTCTCGATCATCGCCATGTGCCGCGAGGCGGTGCCCGGCATGCAGGACCAGCGGTGGGGGCGGGTGGTCGCGATCACGTCGATCTCGGTCCGTCAGCCCATCCCGAACCTCATCCTCTCGAACACGGCTCGGGCGGGGGTGACCGGCTTCCTGAAGACGCTGGCGCGGGAGGTCGCCCGCGACGGGGTGACGGTGAACTCGCTGCAGCCGGGGATGCACGACACCGACCGCATGCGCGAGCTGGGGGGCGTCCAGGCCGCGGCGGCGGCGATCCCGGCCGGCACGGTCGGGAGGCCCGAGGACTTCGGCGCCATCTGCGCGTTCTTGTGCTCGGACTCGGCTCGGTTCGTCACCGGGGCCGCGATCCCCGTCGACGGCGGCTCCTACGCGGGGCTGCAGTAGTGCTGCGCCACGTGGTCTGCCTGACCTGGAGCGAGGACGCCACCCCGGCCGAGGTCGCGGCCGTCACCGACGCCCTGGCCGAGCTGCCGGCGCAGATCCCGGACCTCCGGGCCTACAGCATCGGGCCCGACGTCGGGCTGGCGCCGGGGAACGCCGACTTCGCGATCGTCGCCGACTTCGACGACGCCGACGGCTGGCGCCGCTACCAAGCCCACCCGGCCCACCAGGCCGTGCTGGTCGAGCGGATCCGGCCCATCCTCGCGTCGCGCGTCGCCGTGCAGCTCGTGCTGCCCTGATCGACCGGCGGGGGCCGCGCGTACGCTGGACGGATGCCCCGCCGCCGGGTCCTCACGGTCCCGAACGCGATCTCCGTGCTGCGGCTGGCGTGCGCCCCGCTGCTGCTCTGGCTGCTCCTCGGCCCCGACAACCGGGGTGCCGCCTTCGCCCTGCTCGGCATGCTCGGCGCCACCGACTGGGTCGACGGCTGGATCGCCCGCCGCTACGACCAGGGCAGCGAGCTCGGCAAGGTGCTCGACCCGGTGGCCGACCGGGTGCTGCTGCTGGCGGCGGTGGTCGGGCTCCTCCTCGAGGGCAGCGTGCCCGCCGGGGTCGGCGCCGCGGTGCTAGCCCGCGAGGCCCTCGTGGCCGCGGCCACGCTCGGCCTCGCCGCCGCCGGCGCCCGGCGCATCGACGTGCAGTGGACCGGCAAGGCCGGGACCCTGGCCCTCATGTTCGGCCTCCCGGGCTTCCTGCTCGCCAACACGATGGCCGGCGGCGCCGGACGCGACGCGGTCCTGGGCCTGAGCTGGGTGTTCACCGGCGGCGGCCTGCTGCTCAGCTACCAGGCCCTCCTGGCGTACGTGCCCCTCGCGCGCGCCGCCCTCCACGACGGCCGCGCCGCCCGGCGGACCGAGCGGGTGGCGGCATGAAGGCGGTCATCCTCGCCGGCGGGGAGGGCACCCGGCTGCGGCCGCTGACGAGCAACCAGGCCAAGCCGATGATGCCGCTCGTCAACCGGCCGATGATGGAGCACATCGTCGCCCTGCTCGCGCACCACGGCTTCGACGACGTCGTCGTGACCGTCGCCTACCTCGCCAACCAGATCCGCACCTACTTCGGGGACGGGTCCGACTTCGGGCTCCGGATCCGCTACGCCAGCGACGAGCAGCCGCTCGGCACCGCCGGGTCGGTCCGCAACGCCTCCGCCGAGCTCGACGACACCTTCCTCGTGATCTCGGGGGACGTGCTCACCGACATCGACCTGTCGGGCCTCGTGAAGGCCCACCGGGACAGCGGCGCGGTGGCGTCGATCGGGCTGAAGCGGGTCGAGAACCCGCTCGAGTTCGGGATCGTGATCACCCGGCCGGACGGGTCGATCGAGCGTTTCCTCGAGAAGCCGTCGTGGGGGGAGGTGTTCTCCGACACCATCAACACGGGGATCTACGTGCTCGAGCCCGAGATCTTCGACTTCATCCCCGAGGGGGAGGTCGTCGACTTCGCCGGCCACGTCTTCCCCGACGCCCTCGAGCGCGGCCTGCCCCTCCACGGGCACGTCGCCGACGGCTACTGGGAGGACGTCGGGACCACGGAGGCCTACCGCCGCGCCCACGTCGACGTCCTCGACGGGCGGGTCCACGTCGACATCGGCGGCTTCCAGGTCGCCGACGGCGTGTGGCTGGGCGAGAACGCCGAGCTCGACCCCGACGCCCGCGTCGACGGGCCGGTCGTGATCGGGGACAGCTGCCGCGTCGAGGCCGCCGCGCACCTCGGCGAGTACACCGTGCTCGGGACCGACGTCGTGGTGCGCGAGGACGCCTCCATCGTCCGCTCCGTTCTCCACGACCACGTGTACGTCGGCCGCGGCGCCGGGCTGCGGGGGGCCGTGGTCGGCCGCTCGAGCGACCTGCGCGAGCACACCCGGCTCGACGAGGGGGTCGTCGTCGGCGACGAGTGCTTCGTCGGCCACCACGCGGTGGTGAGCGCGGGCGTGAAGATCTACCCGTTCAAGACCGTCGACGCCGACGCGGTCGTGAACTCCTCGATCATCTGGGAGACCCGCGGCGTGCGCACCCTCTTCGGTCGGCGGGGGATCTCGGGGCTCGCCAACGTCGACATCACCGCCGAGGTCGCGGTCCGCGTCGCCATGGCCTACGGCACCGCGGTGAAGCGGCGGGCGGTCGTGACCGCGAGCCGGGACACGAGCCGTGTGGCGCGAGGCCTGAAGCGGGCGGTCATCGGCGGCCTGAACCTGGCCGGCGTCACCGTCGACGACGTCGAGCTCGCCACCGTGCCCCTGACCCGGTTCCAGGTGCGCAACAGCCAGGCCCTCGGCGGCATCACGGTCCGGCTCGTCGCCGGCGACCCGGACAGCGTGGAGCTGCGCTTCTTCGACGCCGACGGCCGCGACATCGACGCCGCCATGCAGCGCAAGATCGAGCGGCTCCTCCACCGCGAGGACTACCGGCGGGCCTTCGCCGGCGACATCGGCGACATCGTGTACCCGCCTCGCGCCATCGAGTTCTACACCGCCGCCCTCGAGGGGTGCGTCGACGCGGCGCGACTGCGCGAGCACGCCGCGAAGGTCGTGATCGACTACTCGTTCGGCGCCGCGTCGACCGTGCTGCCCACGGTGCTCGGCAAGCTCGGCGCGGAGGTCCTCGCCGTGAACCCGTACGCGAGCACGGCGGCGGTCACGGCGGCGGAGCCGGACGCCCAGCGGGCCCGGGTGGGGGAGCTCGTGCGCGCGTCCGGCAGCCAGCTCGGCTTCGTCGTCGACGCCGCCGGCGAGACGGGCACCGTGGTCGACGATTCCGGGCATCCGCTCACGAACACCCAGGCGCTCCTGGCGCTGCTCCGTCTCGTCGTCGAGGTCGACCCGGCGGCGCGCGTCGCGCTCCCGGTGTCGACGACCCGCGAGGCGGCGCGAATCGTCGAGGCCGGCGGCGGGCAGGTGGTGTGGACGAAGCTCGCCGCCGCCGATCTCATGGAGGTCGCGTCCGGCGCGGGGATCCGCTTCGCGGGAACGAGCGGCGGCGGGTTCATCTGGCCCGCCTTCCTCCCCGCGTTCGACGCCGTGGCGACGCTCGCCCACCTGCTCGACCTCCTCGAGACCACGGGCCGGCGCCTGTCCACGATCGTGGACGGGCTGCCGTCGGTCCACGTCGTCCACGACAGCGTCCCGACCCCGTGGGAGCGGAAGGGCGCGCTCATGCGCGAGCTCGTCGAGCGGCCGCCGGCGGGCGAGGTCGTCCTCATCGACGGGGTGAAGGTCGTGGGCTCGGACGGGTGGACGCTGCTCGTCCCGGACCCCGAGGAGCCGGTCACGCACGTGTGGGCCGAGGCGGACACCGAGACGGCGGCGCTGCGACTGGCGCGGGAGCGGACCGAGGCCGTCGAGGAGCTGCTCCGATAGCCTGCGCCGCCACGAGGAGGCGACGTGGAGTTCCCGTCCGACCGCAAGTACAGCGCCGAGCACGAGTGGATCGCGGTCGACGGCGAGACGGCCCGCGTCGGCATCACCGACTACGCCCAGGACCAGCTCGGCGACGTCGTGTTCGTCCAGCTGCCCGCCGTCGGGCTCGAGGTGGTCGCCAACGCGGCGTGCGCCGAGGTGGAGTCCACGAAGTCGGTGTCGGAGATCTACTCGCCGGTCTCCGGCCGGATCACGGCGGTGAACGAGGCGCTCGCCGACGAGCCCGAGCGGCTGAACCGGGACCCGTACGGCGAGGGATGGATCTTCGCCCTCACGATCGCCGACGCCGGCGAGCTCGACTCGCTGCTCGACGCCGCCGCCTACCAGCGCCTCGTCGAGCAGGGCTGACCGGCTGCGATCGTTGATGCGTCGCGGGGTCGTCGGTACCCTCGAGGCCATGCGCTGCCGCCGCTGCGGGCACCAGAACGAGGCCGGCGCCAACTTCTGCTCGTCCTGCGGGGCCTCGCTCGGCGACGCCGAGGAGACGACGGTGTCGCTCCGGCTCCTCGAGGATCGCCAGGAGCTCGAGGCCGAGCTCGGCGCCCTCCTCGACGACCTGCCCGCCGACCTCGGGATGCTCGTCGTGCGGCGGGGCCCGAACGCCGGGAGCACCTTCGCCCTCGACGCCCCGGTGACGACGATCGGCCGCCACCCCGACTCGGACCTCTTCCTCGACGACGTCACCGTGTCTCGCCGGCACGCCGTGATCCGCCGCACCGCCGACGGGTACGAGATCGCCGACGTCGGCTCGCTGAACGGGACCTACCTCGGCGGGGCCCGCATCGACACCGCGCCCCTCGACGACATGGCCGAGCTCCAGATCGGCCGGTTCGTGCTCACCTTCCTGCTCGGCGGGCGGGCCGAGGTCCGGGCGTGAGCGCCCCCGCCCCCGCGGGCCACCTCTCGATCGGCGAGGTGCTCAGCTCGCTCCAGGACGAGTTCCCGGACGTCACCGTGTCGAAGATCCGGTTCCTCGAGAGCCAGGGGCTCATCGACCCCGAGCGGACCCCGTCCGGCTACCGGCGCTTCTACGCCCCCGACGTCGAGCGGCTGCGCTGGATCCTCTTCCAGCAGCGCGAGTACTTCCTCCCGCTGCGCGTGATCAAGGAGCGCCTCGACCGGTACGGGCGGACCGGCGCGCCGCCGCTGCGCTCCTCGAACGGCGAGCGGGCCGACCCGTCGGACGCGCCCGAGCCGCCACCACCACCGCCTCCTTCGCCGCCGCCGGTCGCGGCGCCGCCGGCGCCACGGGTCGCGCCGGACCTCACGCTGCCCCTCGAGGAGCTCGCCGACCCCGACGACGACCGGGCGGTGCTCGGGCCCGCACCGGCGCTGGACCCGGCGGGGGAGCGGACCCGCGCCGAGGTGTGCGCGGAGCTGCGCATCAGCGGCGACGCGCTCGAGGAGCTCGAGGCCTACGGGATGCTGCAGCCGGTGCAGGGCTCCGGGGAGACGGCCCGCTACGACGACGAGGCCTTCGAGACGGCGCGGGCGGCGGCGCCGTTCTACGCCCGAGCGGCGACGGCCCGGCACCTCCGCATGTACCAGCACTTCGCCGAGCGCGAGGCCGAGCTCTTCGCCCGGGTGCTGTTCCAGTACCGGCGGCAGCGCAACCCGGCGGCGCGGGCCCACCTCGAGTCGGAGCTGCAGGAGCTGGCCCGGGCCGCCACCCGCCTGCGGGCCCTCATGCTGCGGCGAGCCACGCGCGACGCCTTCCAGGAGTGACGCCGCCGGTCGCGGCAGCGCGCGTGCTCCTGGACCGGGCCGCGCTGCGCGCGCGCGTCGAGGACCTGGCCGGCCGGATCGCGGCCGACAGTCCCGACGGGGTGGTTCTCGTCGGGGTGCTGAAGGGCGCGCTCGTGTTCCTCGCCGACCTGGCGCGCGCCATCCAGGCCGTCGACGTGCAGATCGACTTCCTCGCCATCTCCCGGTACGCGCCCGACAGCGGGCGGGTCCGCATCCTCCAGGACCTCGAGCTCGACGTGGCCGGGCGGGACGTCGTCCTCGTCGA
>DASZJD010000118.1 GCA_035948415.1 Acidimicrobiia bacterium
CGGTGGCGCTGGGCGGAGCGCTCGCCTACGCCGCGCTCACGGTCAGTTATGCATCGCCCGCCGCCGAGGCCGTGGAAGGCTTCTTGCCGACGGCGGCGGCCTGGTTCGTCGGCGACAGCGTGGCGGCGCGGCGGCGCTACCAGGCAGGATTGGCCGAACAAGCCGAGCGCGAGCGAGCCGCCGAGGCGTTGCGCGCGCGCCAGGAGGTCCGCGAGGAGCGGGTGCGCATCGCTCACGAACTGCACGACGTCGTGGCCCACGCCCTCGCGGTGATCACCGTCCAGGCCGGGGTGGGCAGGCGCCTGGCGGACAAGCGACCGGAAGAGGCGAGCGCGGCGCTGGAGTCGATCGAGACGATCGGCCGGACCGCCCAGGATGAGCTGCGGGTAGTGCTCGGGCTGCTCCGCGAGGAGGAGGCCGGAGCGGGCGCCCGGGCGCCGGCGCCGAGGCTCGCTGACCTGGAGGAGCTGGTCGAGACCGTCCGGGCCGCCGGGACGCCGGTGGAGCTTCGGATATCGGGCACCGACCGGCGGCTTTCTCCGGCGCTCGAGCTCTCGATCTACCGGGTTGTCCAGGAGGCGCTGACCAACGTCGTGAAGCATGCACCGGGCGCCCGCGCCGCCGTGGACCTCGCCGTCTCGACCCAGGACGTCCGCATCGAGGTTGCCGACGACGGCGGGCCAGCCGGGCCCCGGGGCCGTGAGGCGCCGCCGGCCAGCCAGGGCACCGGCCACGGGATTCTCGGGATGCGCGAACGGATCGGCGCGTTCGGTGGCCGCCTCGTGGCCGAACCGCTCGCGGCTGACGGCTTCCGCGTGCTCGCCGAGGTCCCGGTCGAGGGGGCGGCGGGGTGACGACCAGCGTGCTCGTCGTCGACGACGAGGCCCTGCTCCGTACCGCGTTCTCCTCGCTCATCAACGCGGAAGACGACCTGGAAGTGGTCGGCGAGGCGGCCGATGGCCGGCAGGCGGTGCAACTCGCGACGGGCCTGTCGCCCGACGTCGTCGTCATGGATGTCCGGATGCCGGTGATGGACGGGATCGAGGCGACGCGGCGGATCACTTCGGCCGGTAGGTCCCGGGTGCTCATCCTTACGACGTTCGACCTCGACGAGTACGTCTTCGAGGCGCTGCGGGCGGGAGCGAGCGGCTTCGCGCTGAAGAGCCGACCACTCGAGGAGTTGCTGAGCGCGATCCGCACCGTCGCCGCGGGGGAGGCGCTGCTGGCTCCGAGCGTGACGCGCCGGCTCATCGCGCACTTCGCCGGGCAGAGCAGGACCCGAGACCCCCGGGCGCCCCGGGGCCTGGCGGAGCTCACCGAGCGCGAGCGCGAGGTCCTGTCGCTGGTCGCCCACGGGCTGTCGAACGCCGAACTCGCCCAGAGGTTGCACGTGAGCCTGCCGACGGCCAAGACGCACGTGAGCAGGATCTTGACCAAGCTCGGGGCCCGGGACCGTACCCAGCTCGTCGTCCTCGCCTACGAGTCCGGGCTCACCACGACGCTGTG
>DASZJD010000119.1 GCA_035948415.1 Acidimicrobiia bacterium
GTCCCTCCGCTCGAGCATCCCCGGCAGCGCTGCCATCGAGAGATACACGGGCGCGAAGAAGTTCACCGCCATGAGCCGCTCGATCTCCTCGACCGAGGTCCGGGCCGCATTCTTGTGAATGCTGATGCCGGCGTTGTTGACCAGGATGTCGACCCGGCCGAAGCGGGCCTCGGTCGCGGCGATGATCTCGTCGCACGCAGGCCGCGAAGACACGTCCGCAGGCTGGGCGATCGAATCGGGCGAGGACACTCGGCACGTCTCAACGACCTCGGCGAGCCGCTCAGCCCGACGGGCGACTGCCACGACACGGGCGCCGCGGCCAGCCAGGTCGGTAGCGATGGCAGCACCGATACCCGAGGAGGCACCCGTCACGACGGCAACGCGGCCCCTGAACACCATCGCCGAAGGGTACCGAGCGATCAGTTCCCGCCGCCGAAAGGTCAGGCCGGTTCGTGGGCAGTTCGAGGCCTCTCCGAGGTCGAATGCGCTTGTTGGCGCGCCACGAAAATCGCCCGCCCTGCAAGAGGGCGGAAAGGCCAGCAGCTGTTCGGCTCGCTGCTCAACTCCAGGCTTGAGGGTCAGGTTTGAATCGCGTATAGGTCCCAGGTTCCTGGTATTCCTCGGAGTTCGTGGGGTCCGCGGTCAGCGAATCGGAGGCCCGAACCAGTGACCAGGTCCGTGACGGTTCGTGATACCCAGACGCTGGTGGGTTCCGCCAACGCCGTAATCCGGGCGGCGATGTGGACCGCGATGCCGCCGATATCGTCGCCGCGGACCTCAACTTCGCCGGTGTGGATACCGCTGCGAACCTCAAGGCCGAGTTGGTGGGCGGAGTCTCGAACCGCGCAGGCGCATTCGATGGCCCGTGCGGGACCATCGAAGGTGGCCAGGAACCCGTCGCCCATGGTCTTGATCAGGCGCCCTCGATACCGAGTGAGTTGTCGACGTGCCGCGTCGTCATGGCGATCAAGAAGGTCGCGCCAGGCTTGATCTCCAAGCTCGCTGGCCCGGGAGGTCGATGAGGCGATGTCACTGAACAAGACCGTGGTGAGGATACGGTCGGGTGCCGGGCCGCTGCGCACACCGGTCAGGAACTCCTCGATCTCATCCAAGGCCACGCCAGCCTGGTCGGCAGCCCACCAGTAGTCATCGCTCCCGGCGATCTCGACCAGCGCCGCCCCAGGCACGTGCTCGGCGATGTAACTGCCCGCACGGATGGACGGGTGGTCGGCAAACTGGACGACGAGCGTCGGGACGCTGATCGTCGGCAGAATGGCACGAACGTCGCTCTCGAATGCCACCCTCAAGAGCGCCCGCGCCGTGCCAGGACTCGCTCCCCGCTGACCGGTCTGTTTCCACCATCGGCGGAACTGCTCGTCGTTGGCGGCACTCGGGGCGAACTGCGCCACCGACTCGACGGTCAGGTCGCCATCCGACGGATTTGTTGTGTCGAGGAACTCTTCGACGACCTCAGCCGAGAGTCCTATCGGGTAATCGACAGCCACGAGCGCACGCGCAAAGCCGTTGACGATGATCAGCGCCCGGACACGCTCCGGATGCGTTGCGGCCATCAGCAAGCCGACCGGGCTGGCCTCCGCTGAGGCCAGCACTGCCGCCTCCGTCGAACCAGCGGCATCCAAGACCGCCAACGCGTCCATGACCCACTGTTCAAGCGTGGGCGGGACACGGGGCGCGACCGGGTCCGACAACCCGATCCCCCGCCGATCGAACCGAAGCAGCCTCGCAAACGACCCCAGGCGAGCCATCCCACGAGCCAAGCGGGGCTCATCGTCCATGGTGTCCACCGGAATGAACCCGTCCATGATGACGATCAGATCCCGCGGGGCGTCACCCAGAACCTGATAGGCGATGTATGCATCGCCGCTGTTCGCGTAGCGGATCTCCCCACCCACCGCCGAAGCCTTGATCCCATCGCACGACACGTCAAGACCATGACAACCCAGAAGCCGCACGCCGCACCGGCACCAGCAAAAGTGCTCGTCGACCGCGCCAAAGCCGACGATCGCGAGTGGGCCCGGACAATGCTCGGCGACGTCCTCAACGATTACCGCCAGCTCGGAATGCCAATCCACGCGCCCATGACCCAGGCGCTGTTTGGCTAGAGCGCGCCGATCGTCAACCCGCGTTCGCGTTCAGCGCGGCCCGCCACCACCACCGACGACGCCGTCGAGCAGGGCTCGGGCGATGACGATCCGCTGAATCTGGTTGGTGCCCTCGTAGATCTGGGTGATCTTGGCGTCCCGCATCATCCGCTCGACCGGGAGGTCCCGCGTGTAGCCGACGCCGCCCAGGACCTGGACCGCGTCGGTCGTCACCTGCATCGCGGTGTCCGACGCGAACAACTTCGCCATCGCCGACGCCGAGGCCACCCCGGGGGCCCCCGAATCGAGCAGGGAGCAGGCCCGGTAGACGAGCACCCGGGCGGCCTCGAGACGGGTCGCCATGTCCGCCAGCATGAACTGGACCCCCTGGAAGTCGGCGATGCGGGTCCCGAACTGCGACCGCTCGGTCGCGTACCGCGCGGCGACGTCGAGAGCACCTTGGGCGATCCCGACCGCTTGGGCGCCGATGATGGGCCGGGAGCCGTTCAGCGCCTCCAACGCGTACCCGAACCCGGCGTTCTCCTCGCCGATCCGGCGTCCGGCCGGGACCCGCACCTCGTCGAGGACGATCTCACCGGTCGGCGAGCCGCGCACGCCGAGCTTCGTCTCGAGCTTGCCGACCGAGAACCCGTCGAGGCCGGCCTCGACCACGAAGGCACTGATGCCGCGCCCGCCGGCGGCGACGTCGGTCTTGGCGAACACGGTGTAGAAGTCCGACACCCCCGCGTTGGTGATCCAGGACTTCCGGCCGGTCAGCACGTAGTCGTCGCCGTCGCGGACCGCCCGGGTGGTCATCGAGGCGATGTCGCTCCCGGCCTCCGGCTCCGAGAGGCAGTACGACCCTTGCCAGTCCCCCGCCGCCACCCTCGGGATGACGTGGCGCTGCAGATCGGGTGAGCCGTGGGCCAGGATCGGGGCCGAAGCCAGTCGGCTGATGATGACGAAGAGGGCCGAGGCCGCGCAGACCCGCGCCACCTCCTCGACGAGCAGGGCGTAGGCGACGCCGTCGCCGCCGTCGCCGCCGTGCGCCTCGGGGTACGGCAGCCGGACGAACCCGGAGTCCCGGTAGGCCAGGAAGGACTTCCACGGGAACTCGGCCTGCTCGTCGGCCTCGGCCGCGTACGGGGCGATCTCGTCCTCGGCGAAGCGCCGCAGGGCGGCCCGCAGCTCCTCGAGTTCCGGCGACAGGACGAAGCCATCCATCGCCGGCGGATCGTACCGTCGTTACCTGACACGCGTGTCAGCAATGGGCTCGGGCGAGCCGGGCTACTGGTCGCCGGGCCGCCAGGCCGCCCGCAGCTGGGCCCGCAGCTCGAGGGCCCGACGGCGCCCCACCTCGGGGGGGAGGCGCAGGCCCTCGAGGTCGACGGCGTCGCAGATGGCCCGACGGGCGGCGTAGTCGTGCTCGGCGCCGGCCACGGCCCGAGCCCGCCAGACGGCGTCGTCCGGGTCGCAGCCGCCGAGGTACCCGAGGAGGTGCGCCGCGCACTCGAGGTCGGCCAGCACCGGCGCCCGCCCGTACGACGCGGCGCGCTTCATGGCCAGCTCGCTCACCACCGCCACCGCGTCGCCGAGCCGCTCCTGCGGCGCCAGCGTCAGACGGGGCGCGAGGCGCTCCGCGAGCTGGAGCGCGTACCCGACGTTCGGGCCGGGGACGCCGAGCAGCCGGCCGCGAGGCTGCCCGAAGGCGACCTCGTCGCCGGGGCGGTCGGGCAGCCACGGCCGCGCCGCCGGCATGGACACGCCCGGCGCCAGGTTCTGCGCCTGGCGGGGCTCGTCCTCGAGGGTGGGCGCGACGAACGGGTCAGCGGCCATCCGGGTGCTCCTGCTCGGCGGCGAGCAGGAGACCGTAGACGAGCGAGTCGTAGAGCGCCTGCCACGACGCCTCGATGATGTTCTCGCTCACCCCGATGGTCGTCCAGGTGCGGTCCCCGTTCGTCGTGTCGATGAGCACGCGTGTCACCGCGCCGGTGCCCTTCTCGGTGTCGAGGACCCGGACCTTGTAGTCGGTGAGGTGCACCCGGCCGAGGGCGGGATAGCGGCTCCCGAGGGCGCTGCGCAGCGCCGCGTCGAGCGCGTTGACGGGGCCGTTGCCCTCCGCGGTGCGCACCAGGCGCTCGCCGCCGACGTGGACCTTGATCGTCGCCTCGGTGCTCAGCCCGCTGTCGAGGTCGTCGGCGCGCAGGTCGTCGGTGATGACCCGGAACGACTCCATCCGGAACCACGGCTGCTCCCAGCCGCTGGCTCGGCGCATCAGAAGCTCGAGGGAGCCGTCGGCGACCTCGAAGTGGTAGCCCTCGTGCTCGAGGCGCTTCAGCTCGTCGACCACCTCGTTGACCTGCGGCCCGTCGAGGGTCAGGCCGAGCTCGTTCGCCTTCAGGAGGATCGTCGATCGCCCCGCCAGCTCGGACACGACGAAGCGGGTCCCGTTCCCGACCTGGTCGGGGCCGACGTGCTCGTAGGCGTCGGGGCGCTTGGCGATGGCGCTGACGTGGAGACCGGCCTTGTGAGCGAAGGCGGAGCCGCCGACGTACGGCGCCTGCGGGTTCAGGGCCATGTTCACGAGCTCGGCGACGTGGTGCGCGACCGGGGTCAGGCGCTCGAGCCGGTCGCGGGGGATGGTCTCGACGCCCATCTTCAGGGTGAGGTTCGGGATGATCGTGGTGAGGTTGCAGTTGCCGGTGCGCTCGCCGTAGCCGTTGATGGTGCCCTGCACCTGGATGGCGCCGCCGCGGACCCCGGCGAGGGCGTTGGCCACGCCGGTGCCGGCGTCGTCGTGCAGGTGGACGGCCACGCCGATGTCGGACCCGAAGTAGCCGACGACCTCGCGCACGGTGCGCTCGACCTCGTCGGGTAGGCAGCCGCCGTTCGTGTCGCAGAGGACGAGCCGCGACGATCCCTGCTCCGCCGCCCCCTCGAGGACGCGCAGCGCGAACTCGGGGTTGCGCCGGTAGCCGTCGAAGAAGTGCTCGGCGTCGAAGAACACGTCGAGCCCGCTGCCGCGGAGGAACCCGACCGAGTCGGCGACCATCGCCACGCCCTCCTCGAGCGTCGTCCCGAGGGCCTCGGTCACGTGGTAGTCCCAGGCCTTCCCGACGATGCAGACGGTCGAGGTGCGGGCCTCGACCAGGTGGCGCAGCGTGTCGTCGGTGTCGACCTTGCCGGTCGGGCGGCGGGTGGACCCGAACGCCACGAGCGTCGCGGTGCCGAGGTGCAGCTCGGTCTCGGCCCGGCGGAAGACCTCGTCGTCCTTCGGGTTGGCGCCCGGCCAGCCCGCTTCGACGAAGTCGACGCCGAGCCAGTCGAGCTGCTCCGCGATCCGCAGCTTGTCGTCGACGGTGAGCGAGATGCCCTCGAGCTGGGACCCGTCGCGCAGCGTGGTGTCGTAGATCTCGACGCGCGCGGGAAGGTCGCGGTCACTCATTCGCCGGCTCCAGCCAGTCGGCGTACTCCTCGACCTGGCCGTGGACGGCGGCGAAGTAGGTCTCCTGGATCTTGCGCGTGATCTCGCCCGGCTCGCCGATCTCTCGGTCGTCGACCTCGCGGATGGGAACGACCTCGGCGGCGGTGCCGCTCAGGAACGCCTCGTCGGCGAGGTACAGGTCGGTGCGCAGCAGCGTCCGCTCCGAGACCTCGTAGCCGAGGTCACGGGCGATCGTCATCACCGAGTCGCGCGTGATTCCCTCGAGGGCGCCCGCGGACAGCGGCGGCGTGACGAGGGTGCCGTTCTTGACCACGAACACGTTCTCGCCCGTCGCCTCGGCGACCGTGCCGGCCGTGTTGAGCAGGATCGCCTCGTCGTAGCCCCCGTGCAGGGCTTCGACCTTGGCCAGGCTCGAGTTGATGTAGATCCCGGTCCCCTTCGCGGCCACCGGGTTGATGTTCGGGTCCATGCGCCGCCAGGTCGAGATCTTCATGCGGACGCCGCGCTTGAGGCCCTCGTCCCCGAGGTAGCTGCCCCACGGCCACACCGCGATCGAGACGTTGACGGGGCACGGCAGCGGGTTGAGGCCCATCTCGCCGTAGCCGAGGAAGGCGATGGGGCGGATGTAGCACGAGTCGAGCCGATTGGCGCGCACCGTCTCCTTCGTGGCCTCGACGAGCTCCTCGACGGAGTACGGCAGGTCCATGTGCAGCAGCATGGCCGAATCGTGCAGACGCCGCATGTGATCGGTGAGCCGGAAGACCGCGGGTCCGCGCGACGTCGGATAGGCGCGGATCCCCTCGAACACCCCCGAGCCGTAGTGGAGGGTGTGCGAGAGCACGTGGACGGTCGCGTCGTCCCAGTCGACGAGCTTGCCGTCCATCCAGATCTTGTCGGTCTTCTCGATGGGCATCTGCCCCACCCTCCTCTAGACACCTTCGGCGATGGCGTCGCCGATCTCGCTCGTCGTCCCCTCGACGTCCTCGGTCTTCGACACAGCGTCGCGCACCCGCGCCGCCTCCTCGTCCGCTCCCAGGAATTCCAGCATCATCGCGGCCGAGATCACCGCCGCCCGGGGATCGGCCCGGCCCGTCCCGGCGATGTCGGGGGCCGACCCGTGCACGGGCTCGAAGAGCGAGGGCCCGGTGCGGTCCGGGTTCAGGTTGGCGGACGCCGCCCGGCCGATCCCGCCGGACACCGCGCCGCCGAGGTCGGTGAGGATGTCCCCGAACAGGTTGTCGGTGACGATCACGTCGTAGCGGCCAGGGTCCTGCACGAGGTAGATGCAGGCGGCGTCCACGTGGTGGTAGGCGGTCTCGACGTCATCGAACTGCCGGCCGACCTCGGTGAAGACGCGCTGCCACAGGTCACCCGCGAAGGTGAGCACGTTCGTCTTGTGCACCAGCGTCACGTGCCGGCGATCGCGGGATCGGGCCAGCTCGAACGCGTACTCGACGCAGCGCTCGACGCCGTGGCGGGTGTTCACCGAGCCCTGCGTGGCGACCTCGTGGGGGGTCCCCTTCCGCAGGAAGCCGCCCTCCCCCGCGTACACGCCCTCGGTGTTCTCGCGCACCACGACGAAGTCGAGCCCCTCATGGCGCGGGCCCGGCGGCGCCAGGAACGGTCGCAGGTTCACGTACAGGTCGAGCTCGAACCGGAGCGCCAGCAGCAGCCCCCGCTCGATGATCCCGGGCGCGACCTCCGGCACGCCGACGGCGCCGAGCAGCACCGCGTCGAGCCCCCGGATGGTGGCGAGGTCGGCGGGCGGGAGCACCTCGCCGTCGCGCTGATAGCGGGTCCCGCCGAGGTCGAAGACGACCGGCGTGTACCCGACGCCGGTGGCGTCGAGCACCTTCATGGCCTCGGCCACCACCTCGGGGCCGATCCCGTCGCCCCCGATGATCCCGATCCGGTAACTCACGTCCTCTCCTGCTCCGCGATCCCGCCCCAATGAAAAACCGCCCACCGAGGTGGACGGTCGGGGGCAGACGCCGGGTCCGGCGCCTGCTACTCGATGACGACGATCGCGGTGAGGGGCTGCATGGGCCCACTAGTGTCGCAGGACCGTCCGGTCGGGTCAAACGTAAAGCGGCTCGCGCCACGTCAGCGCCCTGCTCGCGCGGCTCGTGCTGATCCGACCGTCGACGCCAGTCGTCGGGTCGTTGCGACACCGTTCGGCGCGGCACCTCCCGGGTACGCTCCACCGAATGGATGAGGTGCACCTCACGCGTGACGCTCGCGATCGTCTCCGTCAAGAGCTCGATGAGCGCACGACGACGAGGCGGACCGAGATCTCGCGCTGGCTCGAGCGGGCCCGCGAGCACGGGGACATCCGCGAGAACGCCGACTACGACGCCGCGAAGAACGAGCAGGGCCACAATGAGGCCCGGGTCCGCCATCTCGAGAGCCTGCTGCGCGCAGCGGTGATCGTCGAGAGTTCGGACAGCGACGTCGTCGCACCGGGCACGATCGTCGAGATCCGGATGGACGACGACGACGCCAGCACCGAGTACCTCGTCGGGTCGATCGAGGAGCGCCACGCGAGCATCGACGTCCTGTCCGTGTCGTCGCCGCTCGGAAAGGCGTTGCTCGGGGCCAGTCCGGGCCAGGTGGTGGAGTACGCGGCGCCGCGCCGCACGTTCCAGGTCGAGGTGATCCGCGTCCGGCCGGCGGAGTGACGCGCGTCCTTGGTGTCGACGGGTGCACGCGCGGCTGGGTGGCGGTCGCGCTCGTCGACGGCGAGTTCGCGGACGCTCGGCTCGCGACCCGCTTCGGTGAGCTCGTCGACGACCCCGCGGTCATCGTCGGCGTCGACATCCCCTTGGGCTCGGCCGGCCCACACCGCGCCGCCGACGCCGCCGCGCGGGAGCGGCTCGGACCGCGGCGCGCGTCGGTGTTCCAGCCGCCGCCGCGGGAGGTGCTCGACTTCCCCGACCACGCCGCCGCGAATGCCGCCTGCCGCGCGCGGTACGGCCACGGCGTGAGCGCGCAGGCCTGGAACCTGGGCTCGAAGATGCTCGACGCCGAGCCGCACTGGCAGGCCGCAGCAGCGCGGATCTTCGAGGTCCACCCGGAGTTGTCGTTCGCCGCCATGCGCGGGGTGCCGCTGGCGCGCTCGAAGCGAACCTGGACCGGGCTTCGCGACCGAGCCGCGCTGCTCGACGCCGCCGGCGTTGTCATCCCTGATGAGCTCGGGCCGGCCGGCGACGCCGGCGCCGACGACGTGCTCGACGCCGCCGCGGTGGCCTGGTCGGCCGCCCGCATCGCCGCGGGGCGGGCACGCTGCGTGCCCTGGCCACCGGAGTGCGACGACGCGGGTCGCCCGGTGGCCATCTGGTGGTGAGCAGGAAGCCCGGTCCGAGCGGCTGGAATCGGAGGCCGTCGGCCCGGCGTTCGTCCTCCTGCCGACGGTGATGAGCCGGGCACGGCGTCACGCCGCGTCGACGCAGCCGACGAGCGGAACGCCGAGTCATGGGCTCGACCGACGACATCGGCTCCTGGGCGAGCGTCGAGCGAAGGCGATACCTTCTTCCACGAAGCGTGGGGGTCGATGGGAATGCGCAGGGTCGTCGGGTACGGCCTCGGCGCGCTGGTGGCCTGTGGCTTCGGCTATGCGCTGTGGTCGGTCAGCGGCGTCGCCAGCGCCTGCGACACGTCGACGGGCGCGGGCTGCAGCACGCCGCCCAGCACGCAACCATCACCG
>DASZJD010000120.1 GCA_035948415.1 Acidimicrobiia bacterium
TCGCGCAGGTTCTTGAGCCGTGCATCGGTCACCCCGCCCGGGATGTTCGCTCGTACGAGTGCTGCGTGCATCCGCTCCTCCTTTGGAGCCTGCCGACGTCGAAGGGTCGCCGGGGAACCGTAGTCGCGCCGGTCAGCGACCAGCTCGGCCTCCGGCAGGGTCGCGGCGGGGCCGGACGAGCGCTCGGTGAGCGGCGGCGGGAGGCGCCGATGCCTACGACGCGTCTCCGCGCCCGGCGTGCGCGCCGTGCTCGGCGAGCCAGGTCGCGGCGGCGCCCGTGCGGTCATGAACGCCGAGCTTCGGATAGAGGTGCTCGAGGTGCTTGTGAACGGTGCGGATGCTCACGCCGAGGCGGTGGGCGATGTCGGCGTTGGGGTGCCCCGTGGCGAGGAGGCGCAGGACGTCCTGTTCGCGCTCGGTGAGCGCGGCCGCCGACAGGGGAGGGGAGCCGCTCTCGGGCCGCTCGTCGATGACGATCGTCCGCCAGCGGGTGTCGCCGTCCGGGAGCACGGATCCGTGCAGGACGGCACCCTGGCCGGGGAGCGCGACCGGGCGGGCTCGTGACGGCGCCGCGGCGACGAGCGCGGCAAGCTTCGGCGGCAGCCGCTGCCCCGGGGTGGCCCGAACCGCGAGGTGGGTCGCGAGCAGGCGCTCGGCGCTCGGGCTCGCGGCCACGAGCCGCCCGTCGGTCCGAGCCACGATCACGCCGCGGCGGTGGTCGTCGAGGGCCCGATCCATCGCCGCGAGGAGGACCCCGCGCGCTTCGGCGGCGCGAGCGGCCTCGTAGCCCTCGACGAGCTGGTCCCGGGCCAGGTTGAGGACCTCCCGGTCCCGCTGCGTGTAGTCGCGGGCGGCGCGATTCAGGGCGATCCCGACGATCTGCGTGTCGCCGTACGACAGCGTGATCGCGATCTGCCGCTCGACGCGGGCGGGCCGGAAGTAGGTGGCGTAGAGGTCGCTCCGATGGAACTCGCGCTGGTCGACGAAGTCCGAGATCGTGTGCGCGCTGCCGTCACCGGTCCGGCTGGCGTAGGAGATGATGGGGTGCTGGGAGACGTGGCGCTCGAAGACGGACGGCTCGGTCCCGTCGAGGGCATCGACGGGGTCGACCGCGTAGCTGCCCCCGCCGCGGCCGGTCGTGTCGATCTCGTTGTAGGTGATGCTGTCGGAGGGCACCAGCCGGCGAAGCGGGCCCAGCACGGCCTCGGCGAAGGAGCCCGGGTCGAGGACGGCTCGGGCACGCGCGCCGAGGTCGATCAGCCGGGCCAGGTCGGCACGTCGCAGCTCCGCCATCGGGCGCTCCCCGGTCACCGGCGGCCCGTACGCAGATCAGCGTATTGCCTTGGCGGCCTGGGCGCGTTTAGGTCGCCTCGTTCGCAACGCGCGGAGGTGGGCCATGCCCGTGGACGAGGCGAAGCTGATGGAGTTCGTGGGCCAGGCGGTCGGCGATCTCGGCGCCGCCCTGACCGCGACGCTGGTCAACATCGGGGATCGACTGGGCCTGTACCGGGCGATGGCCGGGGCGGGCCCCATGACCGCCGCCGAGCTGGCGGCGAAGAGCCACACGGCCGAGCGCTACGTGGCGGAGTGGCTCGCCGCGCAGGCCGCGTCGGGCTACGTGGCCTTCGACGGCGACGGCCGCTACCACCTGCCGGACGAGCAGGCCGAGGCCCTGTCCAACGAGCAGAGCCCGGCCTGCGTGCTCGGTGGCTTCCAGGCGATGACGGCCGCCATGAGGGCCGAGCCCAAGCTCGTCGAGGCGTTCCGCTCCGGCGGGGGAGTGGGCTGGCACGAGCACGACCCAGCCCTGTTCGAGGGGACGGAGCGGTTCTTCCGACCCGGCTACGCGGCCAACCTCGTCTCGTCGTGGATCCCGGCGCTCGACGGCGTGGAAGCGAAGCTCCAGGCGGGCGGGACGGTGGCTGACGTCGGCTGCGGCCACGGGGCGTCGACGATCATCATGGGCGCGGCGTATCCGGCGTCGACGTTCGTCGGCTACGACTACCACCAGGGCTCGATCGACGCCGCCCGGCAGCGGGCGGCTGACGCCGGGCTGTCGGACCGGGTGCGGTTCGAGGCGGCCAGCGCCAAGGACTACCCGGGCAGGGGCTTCGACCTGATCGCGTTCTTCGACTGCCTGCACGACATGGGTGACCCCGTCGGCGCGCTGGCGCACGCGAAGGGCGCGCTCGCCGAGGGCGGCACGATCATGCTCGTCGAGCCGTTCGCCAACGACGACATCGCGGACAACCTGAACCCCATCGGGAGGGTCTTCTACTCGGCGTCCACGCTGATCTGCACGCCCGCCTCGCTCTCCCAGGAGGTCGGGCGGGGCCTCGGCGCCCAGGCCGGTGAAGGCCGGCTCCGGCAGGTCGCCACCGAGGCCGGCCTGACGTCCTTCCGACGGGCCACCGAGACGCCCTTCAACCTCGT
>DASZJD010000121.1 GCA_035948415.1 Acidimicrobiia bacterium
GATGGGTCAGAATGTCGGACCCCGAGCAGAATGAATTCTGCGTCTCCACCGGAGTCGAGTGGTAAAGGCTTGATGCTGCGGGCACCATCCAAGGCTCCGCTGCCTCCCGTCTTCCGGTGAAGCGCCCCCCGCGAACGGCGAACATAGATCAAGCGTTCTGCCCAGCCTGGTCTGTAACTCGGCGGTGGTCACAAGTTGACGCTCGCCGCAACGCATGCGCCCAGATCGTTCGATCGGAGACGACCGGCCCGACAATGCGACAGGCGTCCGTGAACGGAGGCCTGTCCAGCACTTCTTGG
This sequence comes from Acidimicrobiia bacterium, assembly GCA_035948415.1. NCBI lineage: Bacteria > Bacillati > Actinomycetota > Acidimicrobiia > Acidimicrobiia bacterium. The sequence goes on from DASZJD010000121.1 coordinate 300, forward strand.
AGCGGACGACGGGACTCGAACCCGCGACCCTCACCTTGGCAAGGTGATGCTCTACCAACTGAGCCACGTCCGCGCGGCGTCAGAGCGTACCAAAGGGCTCGTAAGCCGCCTCCGCTCGAGCTGGGCTACGTCCCCGCCAGACGGCTCACGACGGGAGCGAAGGCCTCGAACGTGTCGTCGCCGAGCACGACGTACGACGCCCCCCACTCCTCGCGCCGCTGGACGAGCGTGTCGCAGACCTCGTCGACGGTTCCGACGAGCGCCACCCCTGAGGCCAACGCCTCGTCGACGGTCGTCCCGAAGGAAGGAGCGAGCGCGCCGGCGAGGCCTTGGGCGTCATCGGTGATGGCGGCCAGGAAGTACCGCACCTGCAGCTCGAGGTCCGCGAAACGCTCGCCTGCCCCTTCTCGGACCCACGCGACCTTCTGACGGGTCTGCTCGGCGAGCGAGGTCTGCACGGCGTCGCCGGTGATCGTCCCGGCTCGCAGGTTCGGGTTGATGCCGACGATGTCGGCCTCCCGGCCCGCGAGTCGCAGGAGCTTCGGACCACCGCCACCGACGACGATCGGCGGCCGGGGCCGCTGGATGGGCTTCGGCACCCCGTCGTAGGACCGGATCGTGTAGTGGCCGCCGTCGTGATCGAAGGGGCCGTCGCCCCACGCGCGCTTGATGATGGTCAGCGCCTCAGCGAGCCGCTCGATCCGGACGCCAGCGGTGTCGTAGGGCAGGCCCAGGGCCTCGTAGTCGGCCCGCATCCAGCCCGCCCCGATGCCGAGCTCGAGGCGGCCGTCCGAGAGGACGTCGACGGTGGCCGCCTCTTTGGCCGTGACCGCTGGGTGCTTGTAGTCGTTGTCGAGCACGAGCATGCCGACGCGCAAGGACGTCGTGACGGCGGCCGCGAACGCGATGCCAACCATCGGGGCCAGCTCCGTGTCCACGAAGTGGTCCGGCATGACGAGCGTCGAGTAGCCGAGGTCCTCGACCTTGTGGGCCAGGGCGGCCCAGTCCGCCGCGCCGCGCGACCCACCGACCTGCACGCCGAAGCGGAAGCGGTGGTCATGAGCCACGCCGGCTCCTCAGGTCCCCGCCAGGCGGGCGACGACCGGCGCGAACTGGTCGGCCACCGCGTCGTCGACGACGACGTAGCTCATCTGCCAGCGCGCTCGACGGGCCTCAAGGTCGTCGACCATCTGCTCGACCGTGCCGACGAGCGCGATGGGCGTCTCGAGGGCCACGTCGGCGGTCACGCCGAAGGCTGGTGCCATCGCCTCGGCCAACGACTGTCGGTCGTCGGTGAAGAAGACGAATCCCGCGTACTGCTGGATCTCGAGGTCCGGGTAGCGGTCACCGGCGGCGTCGCGAACCCACGCCAGCTTCTGGTCGGTCGCGGCGGCGCTGAGCGAGCGCGCCGTCTCGGGGTCGTCGGCGGTGCCTCGCTGGAGGTTCGCGTTGATCCCGACGATGTCGGCTTCGCGCGCGGCGAGGGACAGGACCCTTTGCCCGCCTCCCCCGATGATGATCGGGGGATGCGGGCGCTGGACGGCGTCCGGGCCGCCGTCGAGATCCGTGATCTGGTAGTGCTTCCCCGCGAAGGTGACGGGACCGTCGCCGAACAGCCCCTTCAGGACCGCGACCGATTCGGCCAGCCGTTCGATGCGGGTGCCGGGCCGATCGAGCGGCAGGCCGGCCTTCTCGTAGTCGGCGGTCATCCACCCGGCGCCGATCCCGAGTTCGAGGCGGCCGTCCGACAGCAGGTCGATGGTGGCCGCCTCCCGGGCTAGCACGACGGGGTGCTTGTAGTCGTTGCCGAGCACGAGCGCTCCCACCCGGAGATGCGTCGTCGCCTCGGCGACCATCGCCATGGCCGGGATGGGCGCGAGGGGATGGTCCACGAAGTGGTCGGGAACGAACAGGGTCGAGTACCCGAGCTCCTCCCACCGTCTCGCCGCGTCGCGGTACTGGCTTCCGGACTCGGCTCGCGGCGCCATGACGCCGAAGCGAAACTTGCGGTCGTGCGGCACGGGGCCGCACGCTAATGGCCGCTCGACGCGGGGGTCCATCGGTGCGCTGGCCGCGCGACGCCCCCGGCTGGCTCAGCGGCCGGTGGAGCCGAACCCGAACGTGTCCCGCGTCGTCGCGTCGAGGCTGGGCACCTCGACCCACTCGATCGAGGACTCGACCGCGGTGATGACCAGCTGGGCGATCCGATCGCCGCGATGGACGGTGTACGCCTCGGACGGGTCGGTGTTGACGAGGAGCACCTTCAGCTCGCCTCGGTAGAGGGAGTCGATGAGCCCCGGCGTGTTGAGGCAGGTGACGCCGTGGTTCAGCGCCAGACCCGAGCGAGGGAGCACGAGCCCCGCGTGTCCCGGCGGGATCGCGACCTGGAGACCGGTCGGGACCAGGGACCGGCCGCCGGCCGGGTCCAAGCGCACGTCGATTCGAGCCGGGAGGTCGTACCCGGCGTCGTGGGCGTGGGCCTGGGTGGGCATCGGCACGCCGTCATCGAGGCGGGCGACGGGGACTCGCAGGCTCAAGCGGCCAGGTCCCCGAGTAGCTCGTCGCGCTGTTCGTCGGTCAGCAGGGTCGCGGCCTGATACTCGGGATGGTCGACGAGGAGCCGGACCGGCGCGTCGCCGAAGGCTCGCTGCTGGTCGTCGGTCAGCGCGAACTTCAGGTAGTGGACCGTGGTGGTGATCTCCGACCGCGTGAGGCGCTCGACGTCTTGGGCCCGCCCAGTGACGACCTCGCTGCCGACCTCGAGGTGGACGTGCTCGTGGACGCCGACGAGGCGGGGCAGCCAGTAGGCCAGCGACTGCGGGTCGTCGATCTCGATGAACAGCGTCCCGGAGAGCTCGCCGTCGTTCGGGATTAGCTCGTTGTAGGTCTCCACCTCGTGCGCGATCTGCTCGTCTCGCAGCATGCGCTCGGCCCGGGCCATCTCCTGGATCTGGAAGCGCATCGTCGCGGCGTTCTCGAAGACGATCGTCATGAGGTCGCCGAGCGCGATCCGGCGGCGCCGCTTCGTGGCGATGATCTCGGCTCGGAAGGCGTCGCGCTCGCGCTCGTACTCGCGCAGGTCCCTGATGTCGGCCAGCGTGAGCTTGCGCACGAGCTCAGGCCTCGTCGATTCCGTAGGCGCGGGCGAGCACCTGGACGGGGTGCAGCGGCGACGCACTCGTCGCCTCGCGGATCGCGGTGTTCGCCAGGTGGCAGTCGCCGGCGACGAGGTCCGTGGCCGCGGCGTCGACGGCGTCCATCAGGGGCTTGGCGATTCGTTTGGCCATGACCACGTTCTCGGCCCGGAGGCCCCAGGTCCCGTCGATGGCGCTGCAGCGCTCGAGGACCGTCACCCGGGCGCCGGTCAGGGCCAGCAGGTCCGCGCTCTTCGGTCCCATCTGCTGGGCCCGGTAGTGGCAGGCCGCGTGCCAGGTGATCGTCTCGTACGTCGGCCCGGTGAAGTGCGTGTCGAGCGGCTCGTCGCGGTGGCGGGCCATCAGGTACTCGGCAACGTCGAAGGTGTGCTCGCCCACGAGCCGGGCGTCGTCCGTGCCGAGGAAGTCGGGGATCTCGTTCTTCAGCACGTACGCGCAGGTCGGCTGGGGGACGATCACGTCGCGCCCCGCCCGGACCGCGTCGGCGAGCGCGGCCACGTTGCGCGCCGCGAGTGCCTCGAACCGCTCGACGTCGCCGGCGTCGAGGGACGGCATGCCGCAGCAGACCTGGCCCTCCGGGAGCTCGCAGGCGATGCCGTTCCGCTCGCAGACGCCCACGACCGCCTTCCCGATCGGGGGCTCCTGGTACTCGACCATGCACGTCGGGAACAAGGCGACGGTCGCCCGTCGGGCCGGCGCCGGGGTCCGGCCGCGGAACCAGCGGGAGAACCGAACCCGGGCGTAGCTCGGGAGCAGCCGGTCACGAGCGATCCCGGTCGCCTTCTCCATGACGGTCCGGGCCGGCTTGACCCGGTCGAGGGCGTTGACGAGGGGGGCGAGTGTCGTCGCCACCGTGCCCTGCAGGTCGGTGCGGGCGAGCAGCCGGGCGTTCACGGCGGCGCCGTGGTCCCGGGTCGTCACCGCCGCCGACCGGAGCATGAGGCGGGGAAAGTCGACCTTCCACTCCTGGCCCTGGTCGGGCGTGTACGGGCAGACGAGGTAGCAGAGCTTGCACTGGTAGCACTCGTCGACCACGACCCGGTGCTGCTGGGAGCTGAGGAACGTGACGTCCTGCGGGCCGTCGTCACGCTCGTCGATCATCCGAAACAGGTCCTTGAACGACGGGCACAGCCGCACGCAGATGCGGCAGTCCGAGCAGATCTGGAAGGTGCGGTCCCGCTCGGCGCGTGCCGCGCCAGGGTCGAAGTAGTGCCAGTCGAGCGGGTCGTAGAGGTGCGTCGTCGTCACCGGGACCTTTCGGATCCGACGGGCCCGGGGTCCCCCGGGCCCGTCGACAGGCGTTCCCGGCTACTGGAGCGTCTCGAGGCCGCTGGTGAACCGGCCCGCGTGGCTCTTCTCGGCCCGGGCCAGCACCTCGAGCCACTCCGAGATCTCCTCGAAGCCCTCGTCACGGGCGGTCTTGGCGAAGCCCGGGTACATCTCGGTGTACTCGTAGGTCTCGCCCTCGATGGCCGACTTCAGGTTCTCGTTGGTCGGACCGACGGACACGCCGGTGACCGGGTCCCCGACCTCGGCCAGGAAGTCGAAGTGGCCGAAGGCGTGACCGGTCTCGCCCTCGGCGACGGACCGGAAGAGCGCCGAGATGTCGGGGTACCCCTCCACGTCGGCCTTCTGGGCGAAGTACAGGTAGCGGCGGTTGGCCTGGCTCTCGCCGGCGAACGCGGTCTTGAGGTTGTCGTGGGTCTTGGATCCGTCGAGTGCGGGCATGGTGGGTGAGCTCCTTTGGCTGTGGTGACGTTCAGGACACGGTGGCCGGCGCGCAGTCGGCGCAGATGCCGCGGAAGTGGACTTCCACCTCGGCGACGGTGAACCCCCGCCGGTCGCGGGCCGGGAGGCGGAGATCGCGGACGTCGACCAAGACGTCGTGAACGCTCCCGCACACGGTGCAGATGAGGTGATGGTGGGCGGACTCCACGTTCGGGTCGACCCGGACGCTGCCGGTGCCGAGGTGGATGAGCTCCACCTCGCCCATCTCCTCGAGGTCGTGCACGGTCTGGTACACGGTCTTCAGCGAGATGGTCGGCATGGCGGTCCGGGCCCGCTCGTGGAGTGCCTCGACCGTGGGGTGGCTGGCGTCGCCCTGCAGCAGCCCGAAGATGGCCTGCCGCTGGGGCGTGACCCGGAACCCGTGCTCCCGGAACCGCTCCGTGAGCTCCTCCACCGTCCTCATAACAAGGTGAGTTTATCGACAATCGTTGTCGATTGCCAACCGGGGCCGCGGCGCCGTGCGGGGAGCCGGGCGGTCCCGCCTACGCTGCCGCCCCGATGCCGCTGCTGGTCGGGGACGTGATCCGGCACGCGGCCCGGGTGGTGCCCCGCCGCCTGGCGGCCACGATGGGCGCCGACGAGCTCACGTTCGCGGCGCTCGAGGACGGCTCGAACCGCGTCGCCCGGGCCCTGGCCGCCCGTGGGGTCGGCCGCGGCGACCGGGTGGCGTGGTGGGGCGAGACCGGGCTGGCGGCCCTGCCTATCTTCGGCGCCCTCGCCAAGCTCGGCGCCGCGTTCATGCCGGTCAACGCCCGCCTCGGGGCCGACGAGGCGAGCAAGGTGATCGAGTACGCCCGGCCCCGGCTCACGATCCTGGACCCGGACCACGAGGGCGCCCCGTTCGCGGCCGTGCCCCAGGCCGAGATCTTCCGCGACGCCAGGAGGCTCGAGGGGAACGACGTCGTCGAGGCCCTCGACGAGCGCGAACCGCACGTCGTGTTCTTCACGAGCGGGAGCACGGGCCGTTCGAAGGGCGTGATCCTCTCGCATCGGGTGAGCTACCTGCGCAGCTTCCCCAACCTCATCACCGACTGGCAGGGCGGCACCGTCTGCATGTTCCCGCTCTTCCACATGTCGGGCTGGTCGATGGCCTTGAACGCCTGGCAGATGCGCCTGCCCATCCACCTCGCGCCGCCGGAGGCGGCGCCGCTCCTCGAGACGGTGGAGCGGCGGTCGGCGAGCCGCCTCTACTGCCTGCCCGCGGTGTGGACCCGCGTGCTCGACCACGACCGGAGCGCCTACGACCTGCACACCCTCCGCGAGTGCGACACGGGGACGTCGGCGACCCCCCCGGAGCTCCTCGTGGCGATCAAGGCCGCCTTCCCCGACACGGTCACCCGGATCTACTACGGGTCCACGGAGGCGGGGCCGGCGACGCTGCTCGCCGACGCCGACCTGACCCGCAAGCCCGGCTCGGTCGGGCTGCCGGTCTCGGGGGTCGACGTGCGCCTGGCCGACGACGGCGAGGTGTGCGTCCGCAGCGAGTTCCTGATGGACGGCTACTTCGAGCAGCCGGCGGCGACCGCGGCCGCGCTTCGGGACGGCTGGTACCACACCGGTGACCTCGGCGTCCTCGACGAGGAGGGCTACCTGTCGATCGTGGGACGGGCCCGGGACGTGCTGCGCACCGGCGGCGAGACGGTCGCCCCCGGCGAGGTGGAGGACGTCCTCGCCGCCCACCCGGCCGTCGCCGAGGTCGCCGTGGTCGGGGTCCCCGACGTGCGCTGGGGCGAGGTCGTGTGCGCGGTCGTCGTCCCCGCGCCCGGCCAGGAGCAGCACCTCAGCGTCGAGGCGCTGCGCGCGCACTGCGAGGGCCGGCTGGCCGCGTTCAAGCAGCCGCGCCGCCTCGAGCTGGTGGCGGAGCTGCCACGCACCCCGGCGACCGGGCAGATCCAGCGGCGCCTGCTCGTCGACCGCCTCCGAGCGCCGAACCGGTCGTGAGCCCGACGCGGTCGACGGTGCGATACTGCCGCCGTCCGTAGACTGACATCGGTGTCAGTCCGGCCTGACGGAGGGGGGACCCGATGGTCGTTCGACGTGCCGTGCTGGTGGCGGCGCTCGTGCTCGCCCTGGCGGCGATGGGCCTCGCCAGCGGGACCGCTGGCGCCGCCGGTGGTGGCGGCGGCGGCGCGCAGTTCCCGGGCCCGAAGCCGGGCAAGGCGTCGACCCCGTGCACGAACGACCCGGGGATCAGCGACACCCAGATCAAGGTCGGCGGCATCCTGCCCCAGAGCGGACCGAGCGCGCCGTCCTTCGCCGACTCCGAGAACGGCATGCGGGCCCGCTTCGACCTCGCGAACGCGACGAACGAGCTCGGCCGGCGCAAGATCAGCTTCACGGCCGAGGACGACGCCGGCGACCCCGCCCGCAACGTGACCGCGGCCCAGAAGCTCGTCGAGCAGGACAACGTCTTCGGGATCGTCGAGAACAGCCTCTCCGCGGACGCCAGCGCCCGGTACCTGCACCAGAAGGGGATCCCCGTCGCCGGCTGGCACCTCGGGCTCGCCTCGTTCGGGACCTACCCGAACATGTTCGGGTGGCGGAACAGCTTCCCGCCCGACGCCGGCAAGAACACGTTCACGACGCTGAACGTCGACTTCCTGAACACGAGAGCCGTGACGAAGGTCGCGCTGGTCGGCGCGAACACCGCGAACAGCTCCACGTTCGTCGACCAGATCGACCGGGCCATCAAGCTCGCGGGCCAGGGCATCAAGGTCGTCTACAAGACGACCAGCGTGACCGTCGATCAGCGCGACTTCACGGCGGAAGCGCAGCGGATCAAGGACTCCGGCGCCGACGCCGTCGCCACCGGGATGGACTTCCTCCAGGACACCGCCCTGTCGGCGGCGCTGAACCAAGACAACTACAAGGTGAAGGTCATCCTTTTCCCCGCCGCTGAGGACTCCCGGATCCTGCACCTGCCCGGCATCGAGGGCGCGTACTTCGGGACCGAGGTGATCCCGTTCGAGCTGAACCCGCCGGCGTACCTGACCTACAAGGCCCAGATGCAGAAGGAGGGCAAGTTCTTCGAGGGCGAGGTCCCCTACATCGGCTGGCTCTCGGCCGACACGTTCATCGAGGGCCTGAAGGCGGCGGGTGTGAGCTGCCCGACCCGCAAGGGCTTCATCAAGAACCTGCGCGCCGAGAAGAACTGGACCGCCCACGGCGCCTTCAATCCCGTCGACTTCGCCAAGGCCTTCGGGAAGCCGCTGTACTGCGTGTACTTCGTCCAGGTGCAGAACGCCACCTTCATCCCGCAGTTCGGGGGCAAGCCGTTCTGTGCCTCCCGGGCGATCAACGGCAACAAGGTGACGAAGCTGACGCCGGCACAGATCGCGAACGGCTGACCGACCGACGGTCGAAGGTCCAGCCCGGCTCGACCGAGCCGGGCGGGACCCGACCGGGGAGGCACGTTGCAGGGCTACATCCTCGCGGGCCTGGTGCTGGGGAGCGTGTACGCAATCTCCGCGCTCGGGCTCGTCCTCACGTACGCGTCGTCCCGCGTCGTCAACTTCGCGCACGGCGCAACCGCGTACGCGGTCGCGATCTTCTACCACTGGCTGAACCACGAGCAGGGCTGGTCGATCCCAGCCTCCGCGCTGGTGTCCCTCCTCGTGTTCTCGCCGCTGCTCGGCCTCGGGCTCTGGGCGCTGCTGTTCCGGTGGCTCACGCACGCGCCGGCCGAGATCCGCTTCCTCGCGACCGTCGGCCTGTGGGTGGCCCTGCCCGCGGCGGTCCGAATCGTCTTCCCGTTCAGCCAGGCGGAGGTGTACCAGCCCCAGGGCCTGGCGCGACTCCCGGCCGAGATCTTCCACCTCAGCGTGTTCGACCTCTCGATCAACGCGAACCAGCTCGTGATCCTGGTCGGGGGCGCCGCGATCGTGGTCGGGCTCACCGTGATCCTGCGCCTCACCCCCATGGGCCTCGCCACGCGCGCCACGGTCGACTCGCCGCGCTCGGCCGAGGTCTCGGGGATCAACACGCGCGTCGTCACCGCCGGGTCGTGGGCCCTCGGTACCACGATGGCCGGCTTCGCGGGGATCCTCCTCGCGCCCCTGCTCGGCCTGAACGACCTGGAGTTCACGCTCCTGCTGGTCGCCTCGATCGCGGCGGCGGTGGTCGGCCGCCTGACCAGCCTCCCGCTCACGTTCGCCGGCGCGATGGTCATCGGCCTGATCCAAGGCGTGTCCGTCGACTTCCTCCCGAGCACCGGCGTCCTGGCCCGAGGCTTCAAGCCCAGCGTCCCGTTCATCGTGATGCTCGCGTGCCTGCTCCTGTACCAGGGGCTGCGGCGCGAGCGGTTCGAGGTCGACCTGCGATCCGGGTCGTTCCGACCCGAGGCGCCGGCGGCGCCGCGGGCTCGCGGCTGGCGGGCTGCGCTCGGCCCGCTCGCGGTGGTGCTCGCCCTCTTCTCGGTGCCGATCTGGCTCAACGACTTCTGGATCGGGGTCGTGACCCAGGGCGTGGCCCTCGGCATCCTCTTCCTGACCTTCACGATCGTGACCGGCGAGGGCGGCATGCTCTCGCTCTGCCAGGCCACCCTCGCCGGGGTGGGCGGGTTCACGGCGGTCGCGCTGGCGACGCACTCGACGATCTTCGGCGTCCACGTCCCCGACTGGTTCGGGTCCGGCGCGGGCTGGCCACTCGGCCTGGCGATCCTCGCCGGGGCGATCCTCGCCGTGCCCGTCGGCCTGCTCGTCGCGTCGCTGAGCCTCCGCCTCGGGGGCGTCTACCTCGCGCTCGCCACGCTCGCCTTCTCGCTGCTCGTCGAGCAGCTGGTGTTCGCCCGAAGCGAGTTCGACAACTTCGGTGCGGGCATCGAAGTCACCCGGCCGATCTTCCTCGGCATCGACTTCAACGACCGCACCAACTTCTTCCTGCTCCTCGCGGTGATCTTCTGCGTCGTGGCCGTGCTCGTCGTCAACCTGCGCCGCGCCACCACCGGTCTGGTGCTGGCCTCGATGCGCTCGAGCGAGCAGGGCGCGGCGACGATCGGGGTGAGCATCGTGCGCTCGCGGCTCCTCGCCTTCGCGGTGAGCTCGTTCGTCGCCGGGCTCGGTGGCGCGCTCTACGCGGTGACGATCGAGCGCGCCCAGCCGACGAGCTTCAACGTCCTCGTCGGCATCGTGTGGCTCGCGATCGTCGTCACGTGGGGGGTCCGCTCGGTCCTCGGGGCGCTGATCGCGGGCATCGTCTTCGCCGTCGTGCCCCAGAAGCTCATCTTCATCGTGGTGATCGCGCTCGTGCTGACCGCCGGTGCCCTCGTCGCCCGACTCGTGATGTCGGGACGCATCCGCACCCCGGCCGGCGCGGTCATGGCGGCGGTCGTGGCCGCGGTCGGGATCGTGGGGACCGGGCTGCTCCTGACCGTCGACGTGCACGAGACCGTCGCCGGCGTGTCCGTCCGAGACCTCCCGACGATGCTGTTCGGTCTCGGGGCGGTGTTCCTGGCGCGCGAGCCGCGCGGGATCCTCTTCAACGTCGTGAACCGTCTCCGGCTTCGTGAGGCGCAGCGTCAGGCCGGCGTGGCGGAACCAGCCGAGCCGGCCGCGGGCCTGGCCGAGGCGCGCGCGTGAGCGAGGCCCTCCTCGAGGCTCGGGGCGTGAGCGTCCGCTTCGGCGGCGTCGTCGCCCTGAACCAGGTCGACTTCGCGGCCGGGACGGGCGAGATCACGGGCCTGGTCGGGCCCAACGGCGCCGGCAAGACCACGCTCTTCGCCGTGCTCTCGGGCCTCCTCCGTCCCCGCTCGGGACAGGTGCTGTTCGACGGTGTCGACGTGACGAGCGCGTCGGCCCAGCGCCGAGCCCGCCTCGGGCTAGCACGCACGTTCCAGCGCCTCGAGCTGTTCACCGAGCTCACCGTGCGCGCCCACGTCGTCGTCGCCCACCGTGTCCGCCGACACCGCGACCGCACCCTGCTGCGCGACCTCGCCGGCTTCGGAGCCCGTCCGACCCCCGACGAGGACGAGCGCGTCCACAGCATCCTCGCCCTGCTCGAGCTGGAGGCGGTCGCCGACGTGCCGGTCGTGCTGCTCCCGCTCGGGACCGGCCGGATCGTCGAGATCGCTCGGGCGCTGGCGACCGAGCCACGGATCGTGCTGCTCGACGAGCCGACGTCGGGCCTCGACGTCCACGAGACCGAGCGGGTGGCGCACGCCCTCCGTGCCGCGAGCCGCGACCGGGGCGTGGCCTTCGTGATGGTGGAACACGACGTCGAGCTCGTGCTCGAGCTCTCGGAGGATGTGACCGTCCTCGACTTCGGGCGCGTGATCGCACGGGGATCGCCGGCGGACATCCGATCGAGCGCCAACGTCCAAGCCGCGTACCTCGGCGCGCCAGCCGACGCGGAGTCCGGGTGACCGACGCCGCGGCGCCGCTGCTGGTCGTCGAGCAGCTCGATGTTCGCTACGGCGAGGCGCGTGCGCTCTTCGGCGTCGATCTCGAGCTCGCGCCCGGCCGCACGCTCGCCGTCCTCGGGCCGAACGGCGCCGGCAAGAGCTCGCTCGCGGCGGCGGTGGCCGGGCGGGTCCGGCCCACGGCCGGCCGGGTTCACTTCGCCGGCCGTGACGTGACCGGCTGGCCCGCGCACCGGCTGAGCCGGCTCGGGCTCGCCTACGTGCCCGAGGAGCGCGCGATCTTCCCGCACCTCTCGGTGCTCGAGAACCTGCGGGTGCTGCTCCGCCACGCCGTGCCCCGCCGCGAGCGCGCCGGCGCCATGGACCGCGCCCTCGACGCCTTCCCGATCCTCGGCACGCGGCGCCGTCAGCTGGCGGGGACGCTGTCGGGCGGCGAGCAGCAGATGCTGAGCCTGGCCCGGGTGCTGGCCGCGCCGCCTCGGCTCCTCGTCGCCGACGAGATGTCCCTCGGGCTCGCGCCCCTCGTCGTGGGGCTCGTCTTCGACGGGCTGGTGCGGGCCCGCGAGGCGGGGGTGGCGGTGCTGCTGATCGAGCAGTACGTCGAGCGGGCCCTCGAGTTCGCCGACGACGCCGTGATCCTGCGCCGAGGTCAGGTCGTCTGGCGCGGGGCGTCCGCCGACGCCGGCTCCGAGCTCGTGGCCAGCTACCTCGGCGACGCCGGCTGAGCCCCCGCGCCCGTCACGAGGCCTCGGCCCGCAGCCGGTCGCGGAGCACGAACTTCTGGACCTTCCCCGACGCGGTGCGCGGGAACTCGGTCACGGCACGGAGCTCCTCGGGCCACTTCTGCCGGGCCAGCCCGGCCCGCTCGAGGTGCTCGCGCACCGCCGGCAGCGACGGCGCCGCGACGCCGGGCTGCATGCGGACGAACGCGGCCGCGTGCTCGCCGAGCCTCGCGTCCGGCGCCGCCACGACCGCCGCCTCGGCCACGCCGCCCAGGTGGAGCAGCTGCTCCTCAACCTCCAGCGCGCTGATGTTCTCGCCGCCCCGGATGATGATGTCCTTCTTGCGGTCGACGATGGAGACGTAGCCGTCGGCGTCGCGCACCCCGACGTCCCCGGTCCCGAACCAGCCGTCGCGGTCGAACGCCGCCGCGGTGAGGCCCGGATCGGTGTAGCCGACGAAGCAGTCGGGCCCCTTGCTCCAGATCTCCCCGGGCTCGTCGACACCGAGGACGCCGCCGGCGTCGTCGCGGAGCTCGAGCTCGACCCCGGGCAGGGCGCGGCCGTCGGTGTGGATCCTCTTCTCGAGGGGCGCGTCGTGGGTCATGCCCGTGATCGACGGGTGCTCGGTGGAGCCGAAGCTGCGGACGGTGGAGATCCCCATCGCCGCGCACCGCTCCCCGACCGCGGCCGGGACCGCCGACCCGCCGAGCCCGATGTGCGCCATGAGCGCTCGGTGCGCGTCGGTGAAGTCGGGGTGGTCGAGGAGGCTGATGAGGAAGTAGGTCGCCCCGTTCCCGCTCGTGAGCTGCTGGTCGAGCATCGTCGCCAGCACCCGAGCGGGGTCCCAGACGTCGATGAGGTGGATCGGGTCCCGTCGCCACACCGGGATGAGCAGGGCGGCGAGCATGCCGATGCCGTGGCCGACCGGGGCGCCGACGAGCGCCGGCCGGCCCCCCTTGGCCTGGATGGCGCCGAGCTGGCGGATCTCGAAGCCGATCGTGCGGTGCGAGTGGACGACCCCCTTCGGGTCGGCGGTCGTCCCCGACGTGTACGCGATGAGGGCGGGCGCCGACGGGTCGGTGGGCGCCGGCTCGTCGACGCGGTCGGCGGCGGCGAGCGCTGAGAACGGCTCCGCCTCGGACGGGGCGGCCGCGCCGACCACGAAGACGCGCTCGAGCGCGCCGAGCCGCGGCCGCAGCGCCTCCAGGTTGGCGAGGTAGTCGAGGTGCCCGAACCGGTCGGCGGTGACGAGCACGCGCGCCTGGGACTGCTCGAGGATGAACCCGACCTCCTTCGGCCCGTAGAAGTGCACGATCGGGACCGGGACGGCGCCGAGCAGGGCGACGGCCCAGAACGTCGCCGCCGCCTCCACCCAGTTCGGGAGCTGGAACGCCACCGGCTCGCCGGGGCCGACGCCCGCCGCTCGCAGCCCGCCGGCGACCCGGCGGGCCAGGTCGAAGCCGTCGGCGAACGTGCCCCGCCAGGGGCGGGTCTGCGAGTAGACCGCGAGGGGCAGGTCGCGGCCCTCGAGCAGCCCGGCGGCCAGGATCGAGCCCAGCGTCTCGTCGGTCCACGATCCGTCGGCGACGTAGCGGCGGGCCCGGTCGGCGGCCACGCCGTGCAGGTCGAGGTCCAGCGCCATGGGCTCCCTCCGGCTCGAGACGGTACCGGCCCGCTCGTGCGGCCGTCCGAGGGCCGGACGGCGGACCGTCCCCCGAAGACCCGGTCTTCAGTCCGGTTGCCAGCCCCGCCGGGCCGGAATAAGGTTCCCGCAGTGCAGAACGTGGTTCCGGTCGAGCGGGCCGTGGCCGCTCGGACCCTCGAGGAGCGAGCCACCGCGTACGCCGACGAGGTCCGCCGCCTCGTCGACGCCGCCTACGGGGTGATGCGGCGCACCGGGTCGCTCGACCCTCGGGTCAGCGACATCGTGCGAGCTGCCGGGCTCTCGAACCAGGCCTTCTACCGGCACTTCCGGGGCAAGGACGAGCTGCTGCTCGCCGTCCTCGAGGACGGGCAGCGGCGCCTCGTGGCGGCGCTCGAGCGTCGGATGGCGAGGGCGACGACCGGCGCCGGCGAGGTGCAGGCGTGGGTCGAAGGGCTACTCGAGCAGGCCCGCAACCCCGAGGCCGCCGCCAACACGAGGCCGTTCGCGGTGAACGGGGCCCGGCTCACCGAGCGCTACCCGGAGGCGACCGCGAGCCAGCGCGAGCGCGTCGTGGCGCCCCTGCGCGACGCCGTCGCCGCCGCCGGCGGCGACGCCCGCCGCGACGCCGACGCCATCTACCACCTCGCCATGGGCCGCACCGAGGACGCGATCGTCCGGCGCGAGCCGCCGAGCCGCGAGGACGTGGCCCACCTCGTCGCCTTCGCGCTGCGGGCGATCGGAGCCCCGGCGTCATGAGCGAGCGCGAGGTGCTCCTCACCGGCATCGGCGGCCAGGGCGTGCAGCTGGCGGCCCAGGTCCTCGCCCGGGCCGCCGTGCTCGAGGACCGCCACGTCCTCCTCTTCGGTGTCTACGGCGGCGCCATGCGGGGCATGAACACCGACGCCACCGTGGTCGTGGGCGAGGGGCCGGTCGAGGCGCCCCCCCTGCTCTCCCGGGCCTGGTCGGCGATCGCGATGCACGACCGCTTCTGGGCTCCCGTCGCGCCGAAGCTCGTCGACGGCGGGCTGGTGGTGCTGAACGACGCCACGTTCAGCGCGCCGCTCGGCGAGGGCCGCTACGCCGTGCACCGGGTCCGCGCCGCCGAGCTCGCGGCGGCCGCCGGCAACGAGCTCGCGGCCTCGATGGTGATCCTCGGCGCCTACGTCGGGCTCACCGGGCTCGTCGGCTTCGACGCCGTGGTCGCCGGCATGCGCCAGTCCGTGCCCCCCTACCGGCGGCAGCACGTGGAGGTGAACGAGCGGGCCTTGCGGGCCGGCTTCGACGCCGTCGAGCCGCTGGCGGTGCCGGCCTGGTCGGCGGAGCGCACCCCGGCATGACGACGATCACGAGCCGGGGCACGATCCGCATCGACACCGAGGCCTGCAAGGGCTGCGAGCTCTGCATCACCGCCTGCCCGCCCCGCGTGCTGAGCATGTCCGAGCCCGTGAACCGGGCCGGGTTCCACTACCCGCTCCTCGAGCCCGGCTGCACCGGCTGCGCGGCCTGCCTGTTCGTGTGCCCCGACTTCTGCTTCGAGGTGTACCGCTTCGCGCAGCCGGTGCTGAGCGAGGTCGACGCGTGACGACGATCGCCGTGCGCAGCGCCGACCGGCGCCTCATGGAGGGCAGCGAGGCCATCGCGCTGGCGGCGATCGCGGCGGGCTGCCGCTTCTTCGCCGGGTACCCGATGACGCCGTTCACCGAGGTCCTCGAGCACTTCGCCCGCTACCTCCCGGACGTCGGGGGGACGTGCATCAACGCCGAGAGCGAGCTCGAGGCGGTCGGCATGGTGTGGGGCGCGCTCGCGACCGGGGCGCGGGCCGCGACCGGCTCGACCGGGCAGGGCCTCTCGCTGATGCAGGAGTCGTTCGCCGAGATCACGCTGGCCGAGCTGCCGCTCGTGGTCTTCAACATGGCCCGCGGCCAGGGCGACTACTTCCAGGCCACCCGCGGCGGGGGCCACGGCGACTACCGCCACCTCGTGCTGGCCCCGGTCGACATCACCGAGGCCGTGGAGCTGACCCAGCTGGCGTTCCACCTCGCCGACCGGTGGCGCAACCCGGTGCTCGTCTACGGCGACTACCTCACCGCCCACGTCGAGGAGTCGGTCGCGGTCGACCGAATCGACTTCGGGCCGGTGCCGGCCAAGGATTGGGCGGTCGACGGCACCGCGAGCGGCAGCGGCCGGTCCCGGCTGCTCTCCCCCCTCGGCATCGCCAAGGTCGGCGCCGAGCCGGTCGGGATCGAGGCCCACCTGCGGGCGGTGACCGCCAAACTCGGCGAGGCCGAGCGCACCGAGGCCCGGGCCGAGACCGGGTTCCTCGACGACGCCGAGACCGTCGTCGTCGCCTTCGGCAGCCCGGCCCGGTTCGTGCGGGCCGTGGTGCGGGAGCTGCGCCGGGGCGGCGAGCGGGTCGGGTACGTCCGCCCGATCACGCTCTGGCCGTTCCCGACCGACGTCGTCGCCCACGCCGCCGACCACGCCCGCACCGTCGCCACCTTCGAGCTCAGCGCCGGGCAGATGATCGACGACGTGCGCCTCGCCGTGCTGGGCCGCGCCCCGGTCGTCGGGATCGGCGGGATCTCGACCGACGGCTCCGGGTTCGGGGTCGGCCGGCTCCTCGACGTCGACACGATCCGCGAGCGGATCCTGGCCGTGCACCGGGGCGGCCCCGACGCCGAGCTGCCGCCCCTGCCCGACAACGAGCGGACCCTCTGGTAAGGAGACGACGATGCCGACGATCGACACCTCGACGGCCCCCGAGGGCGCCCGCCAGGTCGGCGCGCTGAAGCCCGAGCTGCTGCTCACCGGCGAGCACAACCTGTGCCCGGGCTGCGGGGAGCCGCTCGCGCTCCGCTGCCTGCTCGACACCATCACGGAGCTCGACGTGACGAGCCGGACCATCGGCGTCGTCGGCATCGGCTGCTACACCGCGTTCTCGATGAGCATGGACGTCGACCTCGTCCAGGCCCTGCACGGGCGGGCACCGTCGGTCGCGACCGGGGTGAAGCGCATGCGGCCCGACGCGCTCGTGTTCACGCTGCAGGGCGACGGCGACATGGTGAACGAGGGGCTCCAGGAGGTGCTGCACACCGCCGCGCGCGGCGAGTCGGTCACGTGCGTGCTCTTGAACAACGGGGTCTTCGGCGAGACCGGCGGCCACATGACCGCAACCACGGTGCTCGGCCAGCGCACGAAGAACACGATCGACGGGCGCGACGCCGCCTACCACGGCTACCCGATCCTGATCGGCGACCTCATCGCCCGGCTCGAGGGCGCCGCCTACGTGGCGCGGGGATCGGTGCACAACGCCGGCGCGGTGGCGCGCACGAAGAAGATGGTGCGCCGCGCCCTCGAGGCTCAGGAGCGCTCGGCCGGCTTCACGTTCGTCGAGGTGCTGACGATGTGCCCGACCGGGTGGTTCGTCCCGACCGAGGCGGGACCCGAGTACCTCCACGAGACGCTCGGCGAGGTCCACGTCATGGGGGAGCTGAAGGTCGACGGCCGGGTGCGCACCACCGAGGAGCTGCGGGCCGAGAACGTGGCCCGCCAGCGCGAGGTGGAGGCCCGCCTCGCCGCCGGCGGCCTCGACCGCTGACGGGTGGACTTCACCGACCCGCCCGAGGCGGACGCGTTCCGGCACGAGCTGCGGGCCTGGCTCGACGAGCACGTCACCGACGAGGTGCGGACGCTCGGGCGGGCCACGAGCCTCGACCCCGGCTCGGAGCGACTCGAGCGGCTCCGGGCCTGGAACCGCGAGCTCGCCGACGCCGGCTACGCCGCCATCGCGTGGCCGCGCGAGTACGGAGGCCGCGGGGCCGGGGTCCTCGAGCAGGTGGTGTGGGACGAGGAGCTGCACCGGTCGGGGGCGCCCGGCCCGATCAACGTCATCGGGATCCCGAACGTCGCCCCGGCGATCATGGCCCACGGGACGCCGGCGCAGCAGACCGGGCTCCTGCCCCGCATGCGGCGCGGCGACGACATCTGGTGCCAGGGCTTCTCCGAGCCCGACGCCGGCTCCGACCTGGCGTCGCTGCGCACACGGGCGGTGCGGGACGGCGACGACTGGGTCGTGACCGGCCAGAAGATCTGGACCACGCTCGGCCAGGTCGCCGACTGGTGCGAGCTCCTCGTGCGCACGAGCCCCGAGGCGCCGAAGCACCGCGGCATCAGCTGCCTGCTCGTCGACTTGCACCGACCCGGCGTCGACGTGCGCCCGCTCGTGACGATCACCGGCGAGCGGGAGTTCAACGAGATCTTCTTCGAGGACGTCCGCGTCCCCGTCGACCAGACCCTCGGCCCCGTGGACGACGGCTGGCGGGTGGCGATGACCACGCTGGCGCACGAGCGCGGCGGCGTGGCCCGGCTGCACCTCGGGCTCCGCGCCAAGGTGCAGCGCCTCCTCGAGCTGGCGCGCAGCACGCCGCTCGGCGACGGCCGGATGGCGAGCGACGACCCGGCGCTGCGCCAGCGCTTGGCGCGCGCGTACCTGCACGCGGAGCTGCTGAAGCTCCTCTCGGACCGGGCCATCTCGCGCGAGCTGCACGGGCGGCCGCTCGGCCCCGAGGGCAGCCTCGCCAAGCTGGTGTGGAGCGACACCGAGCAGCTCGTGGCCGAGGTGTCCGGCGAGGTGCTCGGTCCCGACGCCAACAGCGGCGAGTGGGGCCGCGATCGCGTCATGGCCCGCTCGCACACCATCGCCGGCGGCACCACCCAGGTGAACAAGAACATCATCGCCACCCGGATCCTCGGCCTGCCGCGCGCCTGACCCCCGCCCGGCGGGGGGCCCCGCCTCGGCCGCAGGCGTTCGGGTGGGGCCTGGCGAGCCCCCGAGGCTCACGGCGAGCGCGCGCTGGACTCCGTGGCCCGGGCCCGCTTCATCTCAAGGGCCCGCGCGCCCGTGCCGACACCTGAGGGTGGCCGCGACGGACGGCTGCCGGGGAGGGTGCGTGGATGCGGGCGCTACCAAGGGCTGCGGCCGCGGGCGCGTTGGTGGTCGCCGCGCTGACGATCGTCGGCACGTCGGCGGCCTCCGCCGACAGCGGGCGAAGCTCGACGCCCCCCGGGGGAAGCTCGACGCCCCCGGTGACTCCCATCCTCGAGTGTGTGTTCCACGACACGAAGACCGGCCAGTACAACTCGCTGTGGGGCTACAACAACACGTCGACCTCGACCCAGTCGATCGCCGCCGGCAGCACCTACAACTTCTTCTACCCGTCGCCGTACACCCGCGGTCAGCCCGGCTCGTTCGCCGCGGGCCGACACGACAACGTGTTCACCGTCACCTGGGACGGCAGCTCGACGATCTACTGGGGCCTCGGCAGCGGGGTCGCCTACGCGTCGACCACCTCGCCGGCCTGCAGGACCAACCCGGTACCGATCACGGGTACCGACCTGCCGTGGTGGGTCCTCCCGTTGGCCTTCCTCGGGCTCGCCATGATCGGCATCACGTTCTGCGCTCGGCGCTACGGGCTCGACCTCACGTTGAGCCGCTCGAGCGCATCCTCGCACCGCGACTGATCCCGGGCTACGAGCGGCGCCGCCGCGCCCCCAGGATCAGCCGATGGTCGAGGCATGCGCCGCCGCCTTCGCCTCACAGCTGCGCGGCGTCGTGCTCCAGGAGGGCCGCGAAGCGCTTGCGCGCCGCGGCCCGCCGCTCAGGCAGGTGCTCCGGCGGCCAGAGTCCCTCGTACGGCTGGTAGCGCTTCAGCACCTGGCGGGCGATCGTGACCTTGTGCACCTCGGTGGGCCCGTCGGCGATGCCCATGACCGGCAGCATCGCCCACATGCCGGCGAGCGGCATCTCGTTCGAGACGCCGAGGGCCCCGTGCACGTGCAGGGCCCGGTACACGATGTCGTGGAGCACCTTCGGCGTGAGCACCTTCACCGCCGCGATCTCGGTGCGGGCCTTGTGGCCCCCGACCTGGTCGATCTTCCACGCCGTCTGGAGCACGAGGAGTCGGAACTGCTCGAGGTCGATGTACGAGTCGGCGACCGCCTCCTGGACCATCTGCTTCTTGGCCAGCACCTCGCCCTGGGTGACCCGGGACAGCGCCCGCTGGCACATCATGTCGAAGGCCCGCTGGCACATCCCGATCGTGCGCATGGCGTGGTGGACCCGGCCGCCCCCGAGGCGGGTCTGGGCGATCACGAACGCGTGGCCCTCGCCGCCGAGGAGGTTCTCGGCCGGGACCCGCACGTGGTTGTAGCGGACGTAGGCGTGGCTGCCGCTCTCCTCGGGCTCGGAGCCGAGCCCGACGTTGCGGAGGATCTCGATGCCGGGCGTCGACGTCGGGACGAGGAACATCGAGGTGCCCTGGTAGACGGGCACGTCAGGGTCGGTCACCGCCATCACGATCGCGAACTCGGCGTACCGCAGGTTCGACGAGAACCACTTCTCCCCGTCGATAACCCACTCGTCGCCGTCCTTCCAGGCCCGGCACTTGAACTGACCCGGGTCGGAGCCCGCCTGCGGCTCGGTCATCGAGTAGCAGGAGACGATCTCGCCGTCGAGCAGCGGCTGCAGGTACTTCGCCTTCTGGTCCTCCGTGCCGTAGTGGGCGATGATCTCGGCGTTGCCGGAGTCGGGGGCCTGGCTGCCGAAGACGCTCGGCGCCCAGTGCGATCGGCCCAGGATCTCGTTCATGAGCGCCAGCTTCAGCTGGCCGTAGCCCTTGCCGCCCAGGTCGGGGCCGAGGTGGCAGGCCCAGAGGTCCTGGTCCTTCACCCGGGCCTGGAGGGGTCGGATCACCTCGCGGTGCACGGGATGCGACTTGTCGTACACGACGTGAGACCCAAAGGCCAGGTCGATGGGCTCGAGCTCGTCGCGGACGAACTCGCTGATCCAGTCCAGCTTCGCTTGGAACTCGGGCTCGGTCGAGAAGTCCCAGGCCATCGTCTACCTCGCTCTCATGTCGGCAGGGCCACGTTGACCGTGCCGTCCTCGCCGGTCGGCAGGGGGCGGGGCTGCGGGGACAGCCGCACCCGCCGACCGACCAGCTCTTCCACCTCCGCGGCCGCGAGCGCGCCCGGCTCGAGCAGCCGCCCGTAGGTCCGCGCGCCACCGTCCAGGTCGCAGACCAGCACCCCGGTCTCGGGCTCGCCGTCGCGCCCGTGGATGACCGAGTACGCCGCCACGGTGGCCTCCTGGCCGTCCTCGACGTCGACGATCGGGCGCGGCGGGTGGCGGGCGTCGAGCTCGGCCTGGAGCCGGGCCTGGTCCGGCGGCGCCGTCGGGCCCGGCTCGGTGCAGTACACGCCGTACACGTGCTTCGTCATGTGCATGCCGACCCCGCTCACCAGCCCGGCGGAGGCCGGGTCGGCTCGCAGCACGTCCACCATCGTGGCGATCGAGTGGGTCATGTAGTTGCTGCCCGCGCCGCCGTGGTACGGGAGGCCGCCCGTGACCGTCAGGGGCCGCGGGTCGTCGGCGCCGAGGCCGAGGGCGTCCCTCGCGAAGTTCAGCGAGCTGCCGAAGCACGAGTAGAGGTCGAGGTGCGCGACGTCGTCGACCCCGATCCCGGCGAGGCGCAGCGCCTCGCCGGCGGCGGCGGCCATCGCCGGCGAGCGGTGGAGCTCGTCGTGCTCGGCCACGTACGTGGCGTCGGTCGCGTAGCACCAGCCGCGCGGGTACACGCGCTGGTCCGTCGGCACCCCGAGCCGGTCCGCGGTCTCGTGGCTGGCGAGCAGCAGCGCCGCGGCCATATCCACGTCCATGATCGAGATCATGTACTTCGTGTACGGGTAGCCGACCATGCGGTTCTCGGGGCTCGGGTCGATGATCTCGTCGAGGGTGCGCTCGACCGGGAACCAGGCCAGCGGGTTCTTCGCCGCGATCTGGGTCATCGGCGCCAGCATCGCGCCGAGCTCGTGCCGGTACTCGGGGAGCGGCCGGCCGAGGTGGGCGCGCCGGGCGTTGTCGAAGACGGCGAAGGTCAGCCACGCCTGCATGACGTCGTGGGCGAGCTCGGCCGGGTGGAACGGCGCCTCCCACGGGTACGGGCGCTTCTCGGCCGGCTTGAACGAGTACGGGTAGCGCTCGCCGCGGCGCTTGTAGCGGCGCTGCGTGGCCAGCGCCTCGGCGCCCCCCATGAGGGCGAGGTCGAGCTCGCCCCGGTGGATGCGGGTCGCCAGGTCCTGGACCAGCACCTGGGGCGTGGTGCCACCGATGCCGGAGTAGTGGCGGCGACGAGGCTCGGCGCCGATCCGCTCGGCGAGCCGTCCCGGCGGGTCGTCGTACTGCCAGGTCTGGCAGTAGACGAGGTCGATGGCGTCGAGGCGCTCGAGCGCGGACGCGCCGACCCCGCTGTCGGCCGCGGCCCGGCGGGCGACGTCCTCCCACATGACGAGCGGCTCGGGCGCGCCCTCCTCCCCCACCTCGTCGGGGTGCCAGGTGCGCTGGCCGACGCCGATGACGCACGGCGTGCGGGGGTCGGTCACGTCGCCGCGCCGCCTGGGGTCATCGGCCCTGCCAGTTCGGCGGCCGCTTCTCGGCGAACGCCTTCGGCCCCTCCACGGCGTCCTCGGTCTGGAAGATGTAGGAGGAGATCATCGACTCGTTGCGGTAGGCCTCGGAGAGGCTCATGCCGAGGCCCTCCCACACGCTCTGCTTCGTGGCCTGGACCGCGAGCGGGGCGTTGGCGGTGATGCGGCGCGCGTAGCCGTACGCGGCGTCGAGCAGCTCCTCGCGAGGGACGACCGCGTTCAGGAGGCCCATCTCGTACGCGCGCTGGGCGGGGATCAGGTCGGCGCAGAGCAGGAACTCCATGGCCTGGGCAAAGGGGATCTGGCGGGGCAGCCGGACCGTGGTGCCGCCGCCGGCGAAGAGCCCGCGCTTGGGCTCCATCACCGCGAACTTCGCCTCTGGGCAGGCCACGCGGATGTCGACCCCGCCGAGCATCTCCATGCCCCCCGCGGTGCAGAAGCCGTTCACGGCGGCGATGATCGGCTTCCAGATCTTCGCGCCCCGCAGCACCGCCTTCGTGCCGTCCTCGAGGCGGTACCCGTCCACCTCTTGGACGCCGCCGTCGGCGATCTGGCGTTGCAGCCGGGTCACTTCCGGGATGTAGCGCTTGAGGTCGGCGCCCGTGAAGAACGCGTCGCCCACGCCGGTGATGATCGCGACCCAGGCCTCGGGGTCGGCGGCGAAGCGGTCCCAGGACTCGCGCAGCTGCCGGAAGTGCTCCATGTCGGCCGAGTTCTTGGCCTC
>DASZJD010000122.1 GCA_035948415.1 Acidimicrobiia bacterium
GCCCTTCCAGACCGAAGACGGGTTCGGGCCCGACGACTGCTCGCACGGCCAGAAGGGCTGCACCAGCTGCACCCGGGCCTGCCCCCGCTTCCGGGCCTGGGAGCCCGAGATCGACGAGTTCTTGTTCGGGCGCGTCCGGGCCGCCGACGAGGTCGCCGGCATCAGCGCCGACATCGTCTTGGCCCGCGCCACCGACCCGGTCCTGGCCGAGGTCGGCCAGGACGGAGGGCTCGTGTCAGCCATCCTCCTCTACTGCCTCGAGCACGACATCATCGACGCTGCCCTCGTCTCGTACCTCGAGGGTGACGGGTCGACCTGGAAGGCGGTGCCCGGCGTCGCCCGGACGAAGGAGGACATCGTGGCCTCGGCCGGGAGCCGGTACACCTACTCCGCCAACACGCTGGCGTACGCCGACGCGGTCGCCGCCGGTGCCGAGCGAATCGCGCTCGTCGGGATGTCGTGCCAGAGCTCGGTGCCGCCGGTGATGAAGCAGCGACGGGCAGGCAAGGTGGCGCGACGGCTGAGCCTGAACATCGGCTTGCTCTGCTCGAAGACCTTCGACGACGCCATCTTCGACGAGCTGCTCGACGCCAAATACGGGCTCAAGCGGGCCGACATCAAGAAGATGAACATCAAGGGTCGGCTCCAGATCTGGATGCACGACGGCGCCTACCACGAGGTGCCGCTCAAGGAGTGCCACGCCTGGACCCGCGAGGGCTGCAAGCTGTGCCCCGACTTCGCGGCCGAGCACGCCGACATCTCGACCGGGGGGATCGGCGCCTTCAACGACTGGACGCTGACGCTGGTGCGGACCGAGCCCGGGCGCGAGGTCATGGACGGGATGCTCGCCGACGGCTGGATCGACGTTCGGCCCGGGGACGACGACCCCGGAGCCATCGAGCTGCTCCACAAGCTCGCCCGCAAGCAGCGGGCCCGGTGGCCCGAGACCAGCTCCGTCGACGCGCCCCGGCTCGTCGGCGCGTAGCGCCGCCGGCGATGCTCGTCGCAGCCCTCGTCGACGACCTGCTCGACCGCTCCCGGCTCGCCGCCGCGCTGCCCGCCACCACCTTCCTGACCGACCCGGGCGGCCTCGGCCCGGTCGACGTCGTCGTCGTCGACCTGGCCCGCCACGCCGCCGACCTGGCCCTCGTCCGGGCGGCGAGGCCGGAGGCTCGGATCGTCGCGTTCGGACCCCACGTCGACGCCGACGCCCTCAGCGCGGCTCGGGCCGCCGGCGCCGACCGGGTCCTGGCCCGCTCGGCGTTCTTCCGTGACCCCGCTTCGGCAATCGCGGCCGGTTCCGACGGCGCGCGCGCGGGCCGCCCCGGGTCCGGCGCCGCGGCGGCGTCGTAACGCCGCGGCGACGGCGCGGGTCGGACGCGTTGTGGAGACTGTCGTCTCGCGCCTCGAGGCCTCGGCCGGGTCGCCGACCGCGCTGACGTTCGTGGGCTCGGTCGCCGACGGGGGCGTCGAGCCGGTCCCCTGGGGCCGGCTCCACGAGGACGCCCAGGCCGCCGCCGCCGCCCTCCAAGCCCGGGGGGTCGGACCCGGCGACCACGTGGCGCTGCTCGGGCCGACCTCCCGTCCCCTCGTCACCGCCATCCAGGCGGTGTGGCTGGCCGGCGCCACGGTCGTGTGCCTCCCGCTGCCGCTGCGCCTCGGCTCGCTCGACGAGTTCACCCTCCAGACGCGCCGGCGCGTCCGCAACGCCGAGGCCACGCTCGTCGTCGTCGACGCCGAGCTGGCGCCATTCGTGGCGCTCGAGGCGGGCGACCCACCGGTCGTCGGCCTCGCCGAGCTGCGCGGCCGCCCCCGCGACTGGGAGCGGCCGCCGGATGACCCCGAGGCGCTCGCGCTCCTGCAGTTCACCAGCGGCTCGACCGCCGACCCGAAGGGGGTGATGCTCCCCCACCGGTGCGTCCTCCAGAACATCGACGCCATCGTGGAGGCGGCGGCGCTCGGTCCGGACGACCGCGGCGTGTCGTGGCTGCCCCTCTACCACGACATGGGCCTGATCGGGCTGCTCATGACGCCGATGCTCACCGGCTTCGACCTGGTGCTGGCCGCCCCGACCGACTTCCTCGCCGCGCCGGGCGACTGGATGCGCTGGATGTCCGACTTCCGCGGCACCGTCACCTGCGCGCCGAACTTCGGGTACGCGCTCGCGGCCCGGGCCCTGCGGCGCCTCGAGGGCCTCGACCTGTCGGGCTGGCGGCTGGGCCTGAACGGCGCCGAGCCGATCGACCCGGCGTCGGTCGAGCGGTTCCTCGACGCCGGCGCCCGCCACGGCCTCGACGTCAAGACGGCGTTCTGCGTGTACGGGATGGCCGAGTCCACCCTCGCCGTCTCGTTCCCGGACCCGGGGACGGGCATGACGGTGGACACGGTGGACCGCGACGGCCTCGAGCGGGACGGCTACGCGACGCCCGCCGGCGGTGCCCGCGCCCGCCGCCTGGCCCGCCTCGGCCGGCCGCTGCGCGGCCTCGAGGTCCGGGTCTGCGACCCCGACACCGGCGCCCCCGCCGTCGAGCGCCAGGTCGGCGAGCTCGAGCTCCGTGGCACCTCGGTCACCCCGGGGTACTTCCGCCGCGACGACGTCACCGCAGCCACCGACCACGACGGCTGGCTCCGCACCGGAGACCTCGGCTACCTCGCCGACGGCGAGATCGTGGTCTGCGGACGGCTGAAGGACGTGATCATCATCGGGGGGCGCAACGTCTTCCCCGAGGAGATCGAGCGGGCCGCGGGCTCGGTGGCGGGGGTCCGGGCCGGCAACGTGGTCGCCTTCGGGATGCCGGGCCGGCGGGGCAAGGAGGGAATCGTGGTCGTCGCCGAGACCCGGCTCGACGACCCGGAGCGTCTCCACGACACGGTGGTCGACCGGGTCTGCGACGTCGTCGGGGTGCCCCCCCTCGAGGTCGTGCTCGTCCAGGCGGGCAGCCTGCCGAAGACGTCGTCGGGGAAGCTGCAGCGGTCCCGGTGTCGCTCGCAGTACCTCGACGACGCGCTCGCGCCGGCCTGACGCCCCGGGCCGCCGCCGGCCGCCGCGGGGCGCGGCGTGGCCCGATCAGCGCCACGGCCCGCCACCGGCCAGAATGAACGGATGCCCTCCCCGGCCCCGGGGGCGGTCCGCGAGCCCACGGCCCGCCTCCCCGAGCCGGCACCCCGCCGCGGCGGGCGGCCGGCCTGGCGGCTCTTCGCCGCCCTGCTGCTGCTGACCGTCGCGCTGCGCCTCCCCGCGTTCTTCGTCGACGTCTTCAACTCCGACGAGACCTTCCTCGCCACGCAGGCGCACGTCATCCGCGACGGCGGCAACCTCTATCGGGAGGCCGCCGACCGCAAGCCGCCGCTCGTTCCCTACGTCTACGCCGCGTCCTTCGAGTTCTTCGGCTCGACCGCCCTGTGGACCGTGCGGGTCATGGCGATGCTGGCGATCGCGCTCACGGCCTGGATGGTCGCGGTGGAGGCGCGCCGACGCTGGGGCGAGCGCGCCGGGTGGACGGCCGGACTGCTCCTCGTGCTCGCGATGGTGGCGTTCGCGCCTCAGGACGGCCAGGCCGCCAACTTCGAGGTGTTCATGCTCCCGGCCATGACCGCCGCGGTCCTGTTGGCGCGGCGCGGGCGCGCCACGTCGTCGGGCGCCGCAGTCGCGATCGCGACCCTCGCCAAGCAGACCGGCGCGGCCACCCTGCTGCCCGTCTTCTACCTGGTGTGGAAGGCCCGCGGCCGGCAGGGCGCGGCGCGCGCCGCAGTGGGCTTCGCGGCGCCGTTGGGGCTCGTCGCGTTCGCGCTCGGCCCGGGCCAGCTCGTGTACTGGACCGTGGTCGGCAACGGGTCCTACGTCAGCGTGCGCGCCGCGTCGCTGGTCGTGGTCTCGACGCTCATCCTCATGACGCTCGCGTTCGCGGCCTGCAACCTGCCGATCGTGTGGCGGCTCCCGTACGCGTGGCGAGCGCGTCACCGCCGCGCCGCCGACGGTGGCACCGACACCGACCTGTGGCTCTGGCTGATCTCGGCCGCGGTCTCGGTGGCGCTCGGCCTCCGCTTCTTCGGGCACTACTACATCCAGCTCGTCCCACCCCTGTGCCTGCTCACCGCCGGCTCGCTCGCCCGGACGTGGCGACGGCTCGGCACCGCGACCATCGCGTTCGCGGCCGCCGCCGCCATCGCCTTCTCGGCCGCCGGCTACTTCATGACCCCGTACGGCCGCGAGCCGAGGTACCAGACGGTGAGCAGGTTCCTGGCCACCCACGCCGGGAAGAAGGGCCGGGTGCTGGTCTGGGGCAACGTGCCCGAGATCTACTGGGCGTCGAACCTGCGGCCGGCGACGCGCCTGCTCACGATCTCGACGCTCACGAACAGCTTCCCGGGCCGGCCCGCACGCGACGCCGCGCCGGAGAGCTCGAGCAACCTGGTGTGGGACTGGTTCTACGAGGACCTGGCGTCGCACCCGCCGCAGTTCATCGTCGACACCGCGCCGGCCGCCATCCGCGGCGCGCAGTACACGCCGATCGGCCGGTTCCCGCGGCTCGAGGCCATCGTCGACAGCCAGTACCGCTTCGACGGCTCGATCGACGGGCTCGCCGTCTACCAGAAGCGGCCCGACTAGGTCAGACCAGCGGCCACGGCACCGAGTGGTAGCCCGGCTCGGGAGCCGGGAAGCGGCCCGCCCGGCCCAGGTCGCCCGCCCGCACGCTGAGCGCGGCCAGCTCGGGTGGCGACAGCAGCCCGTCGAGGCGGCGGGCCAGCGGCCCGTCGACGGCCTCCTCGCTGACCCGGCACACGTCCTCGCCGACCGCCGGCGGCAGCGGCTCGTCGGCGAAGTCCCAGATCACCGTGCGGAGCTTCCAGGCCCGATGGAAGGTCAGCCCGTGGTCGATGCCAAGGATCACGTCGTTGGCGAGGTCGTGGAGGCAGTGCCCGCCCTTGCGGTCGGCATTGTTCACGAGCACGTCGAACGCCGCGAACTCGCGGAAGCGGGCCTCGTGGTCGGGGAGCAGCGTGAAGTAGTGCTCCTCAGGGTCGTGGTCGACGAATCGCTGCAGGGCCCCCTCCCCGAGCGGCCCGTCGGGCCGCAGCACCGTGACCGGGACCACGCCCCAGCCGAGGGCGTGCGACACCTCGTAGGCGGCGACCTCGCGGCGCCCGAGGGTGCCGTCCGGGAAGTCCCACAGCGGCCGCTCGCCGCGCCGGGGCTTGTAGACGGCCGGCACCTCGACCCCGCCGGCCGTGGCCTGCACCAGGAAGGCGCCGTTCGACGAGTACCGGAGGCGCCCGAGCACCTCGAGGTCCCCGTGGGCGAGGACCTCCGCGACCTCGTCGCCGTTCAGTTCCAGCGGGGGCACCGGTGGCCGGCGGGGTCCATCGGCTGGTCGCAGAGCGGGCACGCCGGACGACCGGCGGCCACGGCGGCGGCGCCCCGGGCGGCCATGGCCCGCACCTGGGGCCGGGTGGCGTAGAGGCGGGCGACGAAGCCCTCCCCCTCCTCCTCGTCGGCCGGCGCCGGCTCGGGCGCCGGGGCGGGCTCCTCCTCGTCCTCGTCGTCGGAGGAGCGCTCGCGCAGCTCGATGAGGACGAGCTGGCGGTCGGGGTCGAAGCCCAGCCCGATGAGGCGGGCGCGGAACAGCGGCACGGTGGGCTCCCGCAGCTCCGCCTCGGCGCTCGGCACCGCGACGGCGTCCTCGGGGTACTCGTCGGCGATCCGGTCGAGGAACGCCACCGCCTCGGTGGCGAGCAGGGCCACCTGCTCCTTCTCGACCAGCACGGTGAGCTGGGCCCGCTCCTTGCGGGCCTGCAGGTAGAAGGCCCGCTGGCCCGGCTCGCCGACGGCACCGGCGCCGAGCCCGTCGACGGGGTCGAGCTCGATCGGGTCGGGCATCACGGCTGCTCCTCGCCGTCCGACGCCGGGCCCTCGTCGGTGGGGGGAGCGGGACGCAGGTCGTCGAGCGACCCGGTGTCGTTGCACGTGAGCATGGCGACCCCGTACCCGGAGAAGGCGAAGGCGCTCACCGACGCCGGGGAGATCACGATGCGCTGGAAGAGGTCCAGGTGCACGCCGGTGTAGTGGGCGATCGCGGCCTTGATCGGGTCGGCGTGCGACACGACCACCACGAGCTCGCCGGCGTGGGCGGCGACGACGGCGTCGAGGGCCGCGACCATGCGGGCCTGCATGGCCGCCAGCGATTCGCCGCCCGGGAAGCGGGCCCGGGACGGGGCCCGCTGCACCACCTTCCAGAGGTCGGTCTTGGCCAGCTCGGCGAGCTGCTGGCCCGTCCACTCCCCGTAGTCGGCCTCGAGCACCCCGTCGAGGGCCTGGACCTCGAGCCCGTGCCGCTCGGCGACGGCGCGGGCGGTCTGGGTCGTCCGCTCGATCGGGCTCGCGTAGACGGCGGCGACGGGCAGGTCGGCCAGGCGGTCGGCGAGCGCCTCGGCCTGCCGTCGCCCCTCCTCCGACAGGTCGATGCCGGGCTGGCGGCCCGACAGCTGCGGGCCGGTCTGGGCCGTCACCGCGTGGCGGGCCAGCACGAGGCGGGTGACCGGTGCCGGACGCGCCGGCGGCGCGCTGCCGTCGGGAGCGGGCGCGTCGACAGGCGGGCGGACGGTCGTCGCCTCGGGCATCGTGGCCCGATCGTACCGGCGGCCGCTCGGCGCGCCGCCGGGCGGCCGCTACGGTCCGGGGCCGTGGCCGACCTGCCCGTGCACCTGCGTCCCGGCGGGCTCGACGAGACCGTGCTCGACCCGGAGCCGCGTGACGCGCTCGCGGCCCTCTCGGCGGCCCTCGAGGCTCCGACCACGTCGCGGCGGGAGGCGGTGGCGGCCGTCGTGGCCCGCTGGCCCGCCTGCCTCGACGCCTGGGCTCGGCTCGGCGACCTGGCGCGGGACGACGTCGAGGCGTACGCCTGCTACCGCGTCGCCTACCACCGCGGGCTCGACCGGCTCCGGGCGGCCGGGTGGCGGGGCTCGGGCTACGTGCGCTGGGCCCACCCCGAGAACCGGGGCTTCCTCCGCGCCCTCGACGGGCTCCGCCGGGCCGCCGCCGCCCTCGGCGAGGCACCCGAGGTCGAGCGGGCGGTCGCCTTCCGCCGGCAGCTGGACCCGGACTGGGCTGGCTTCGGGCCCACCGACGCCCGATAGGGTCACGGGATGCGACGAGCGCTCGTCACCGGGATCACGGGCCAGGACGGCCGGCACATGTCGGAGTTCCTGACCGGCAAGGGCTACCAGGTCTTCGGGCTGGTCCGAGGTCAGAACAACCCGAAGATCCAGCTGGTGCAGGACGAGAACCCGTCCCTCGAGCTCGTCGAGGGGGACCTGCGGGACCTGTCGTCGCTGATCGCCGCGCTCGAGCACGTGCAGCCAGACGAGGTCTACAACCTCGGCGCGATGAGCTTCGTCGCCCTGTCGTTCCGCCAGCCCGAGCTCACCGCCGACACCACCGGGCTCGGGGTGCTCCGCATGCTCGAGGCCATCCGCATCGTCGGGGGGGAGGACAACCCGATCCGCTTCTACCAGGCGTCGTCCTCGGAGATCTTCGGGAAGGTGCGCGAGACCCCGCAGACCGAGAACACCCCGCTGCACCCCCGTTCTCCCTACGGGGTGGCGAAGGTGTTCGGCCACTCGATCACGGTCAACTACCGGGAGTCGTACGGGATGCACGCCTCGTCGGGCATCTGCTTCAACCACGAGTCGCCCCGCCGCGGTCTCGAGTTCGTGACCCGGAAGATCACCAACGGCCTGGCCCGGATCAAGCTCGGCCTCCAGGAGTCGCTCACCCTCGGCAACCTCGACGCGGCGAGGGACTGGGGCTACGCCGGCGACTACGTCGAGGCCATGTGGCTGATGCTCCAGCAGGACGAGCCGGACAACTACGTGATCGCCACCGGGGAGACCCACACGATCCGCGAGTTCCTCGACCTCGCCTTCCGGTGCGCCGACCTCGACGGCTGGGAGCGGTACGTGCGGACCGACCCCCGCTTCGAGCGCCCGGCCGAGGTGGACCTGCTCTGCGGCGACGCCTCGAAGGCGCGAGAGCGGCTCGGGTGGAAGCCGCAGGTCACCTTCGCCGAGCTGGTGCGGATGATGTACGAGGCCGACCTCGCGGAGGAAGCCGCGCGCGCCGAGCTCAACCGCTAGTCAGCGCCGACGGGCGGCGCGTGCCGCGACGAGGGTCGGGTCCCAGACCGGCCCGAAGGGCGGGGCGTACGAGAGGTCGAGCCACGCCACCTCCTCGACCGTCATCTCGTTCCAGATCGCGGTGGCGAGGGCGTCGATCCGCTTCGCCGCCCCTTCCTCGCCGACGATCTGGGCGCCGAGCAGCCGCCCGGAGCCTCGTTCCGCCACGACGCGCACGCGCATCGGCGCTGCCCCCGGCATGTAGGCGGCCCGGCTCGTCGCCTCGATCGACACCGCGTCGGCGTCGAGGCCGGCCTCGGCGGCCTCGCGCTCGTTGAGCCCGGTTCGCGCCACCTCGTAGCGGCACACCTTGACCGCCGCGGTTCCGACCACCCCCGGGAAGGCGGCGTCCCCGCCGGTGGCGTTGATGCCGGCGACCAGGCCCTGCTTGTTCGCGTGCGTCCCGAGCGCCACGACGACGGGCCGCCTCGACACCCGGTGGAACGTCTCGGCGCAGTCGCCGGCGGCGAAGACGCCGTCGGCGGAGGTGCGGGCGTGGTCGTCGACGGCGATCCCCCCGGTGGTCCCCACCGTGAGCCCGGCGTCGGCGGCCAGCGCCACGTTCGGGGTCACGCCGAGGCCGAGGATCACGACGTCGGCGGGCAGCGTCCGGGCCGAGGTCCGCACCGCGCGCACGGCGCCGTCCTCGACGTCGAAGCCCTCGACCTCCTCGCCGACGTGGACGGTGATGCCCACGGCCCGGAGGGCGTCGGCGACGAGCGCGCCCATCTCCGGGTCGAGGGTGCTCATCGGCTGCTCCGAGGCCTCGACGAGGGTCACCTCCAGGCCCCGGTGGCGCAGGGCGTCGCCGAGTTCGAGGCCCACGTACCCGCCGCCCACCAGGACCGCGTGTTGGGGCCGACGGGCCAGCGCGTCCCGCAGGACCAGCCCCTCGCCGAGGGTCTGGACCCCGTAGATCCCGTCGGCGTCCACGCCCGGCAGGGACGGCCGGCGGGGCGTGGACCCGGTGCCGAGCACCAGGCGGTCGAAGCCCTCCCACGTCTCGACCCCGTCGGCCCGGCGGCGGACCCGGACCGCGCCGCGCTCGAGGTCGACGGCCACCGCCTCGTGGCCGGTCCGCACGTCGATCCCGCGTCGGCGGTGCTCCTCGGGGCTCCGGGCGATGAGGGCGTCCGGGTCCTCGACGACGCCGGCGACGAGGAACGGGATCCCGCACGCCGAGTAGGAGGTGTACTCGCCGCGCTCGAGGGCGACGATCTCGAGCCGCTCGGCCGCGCGCCGCCGGCGGGCGGTGGCGGCCGCGGTCATGCCGGCGGCGTCTCCACCAACGACGACGAGCCGCTCGGTCAACGCCCGGACCGGGACGGGGCGGCCGGGGCGGTCACCGAGCCGAGACCGCGACGTCGAGGGCCCGCTCGGCCTCGTCGACGAAGCGGCGCACCAGCTCGCCGGCCGGGACGAGGTCGTGGATGGCGCCGATCCCCTGGCCGGCGGGGTAGCACTCGCGGTCCGGGTCGACGCCGGTGGCCTCGTCGCCCTGGGGCAGGTGCAGGAATCCGCCGCCGGTGGAGACGAGCATCTGGTCGGGGAAGGGCCGCAGCTCCTCGGGGTGGTCCTCGTAGTGCTGGGTGGTCTGGTTGCGCACCGCCCGCAGCGTCTTGCCGGTGAAGGCCCGGCTCACCACGGTGCCGTCCTCGGGGGTGCGGATCAGCGCGTCCTTGTAGCCCGGGACGGCACGGGCCTCCGGCGTGGCGATGAAGCGGGTGCCGACCCAGACGCCGTCGGCGCCGAGCGTCAACGCGGCGGCCAGGCCGCGGCCGTCGAAGATGCCGCCGGCGGCGACCACCGGCACGCGGTCCCCCACCGCGTCCACGACCTGGGGGACCAGCGGGAACGTCGCCACGGTGCCGGTGTGGCCGCCGGCCTCGGTGCCCTGGGCGACGACGAGGTCGCAGCCGGCCTCGACCGCGGCGACGGCGTGGCGCACCTTGCCGCACATGTTCACGACCAGCACGTTGTTGCGGTGGCAGCGCTCGATGACGTCGCGCGGCACGCCGAGCGCGGCGACGAAGACCGGCACCTTCTCGTCCACGATCGCGTCGATGCTCTCGAGCATCTGCGCGGGGAGCGCGGTGAGCAGGTCGACGCCAAAGGGCTTCGCCGTCAACGCCTTCGTGGCGCGGATCTCGTCGACGACCTGGTCGGGGCTCATCGCCCCGGCGCCGAGGGTGCCGAAGCCGCCGGCCTCCGACACCGCGGCGACCAGACGGTGGTAAGAGACGCCGCCCATGCCGGCGAGCATGACCGGGTACTCGATCTGCAACAGATCGGTCAGTCGAGTGCGCATGCGAGCAGGCTAACGTCGCTCCCGTGGCGGCCTCCTCGCCGCTGGTCGGCGTCATCATGGGCAGCGACTCCGACCTGCGCGTCATGCAGGACGCGGTGGACGTGCTGGCCGAGTTCGGCGTGGACCACGAGGTGCGGGTCGTGTCCGCCCACCGGACCCCCGACTGGCTGGCTGAGTACGCGCACGACGCCGCCGGCCGCGGGCTCCGCGTGATCATCGCCGGCGCCGGCGGCGCCGCCCACCTGCCCGGGATGACCGCCGCCATGACGACGCTCCCGGTGATCGGCGTCCCCGTGCCGCTCGAGCGGCTCGACGGTCTCGATTCGCTGCTCTCGATCGTGCAGATGCCCCGCGGCGTGCCGGTGGCGACGGTCGCGATCGGGAACGCCACGAACGCGGCGCTGCTGGCGATTCGGGTCCTCGCCACCACCGACGAGGAGCTGCGAGGACGGCTCGAGCGGTACCAGGCCGATCTGGCGGCTGCGGTGCGGGCCCGGGACGACGCCGTCCGTGGCCGAGCCTGAGCGTCGACCCGCCCGGCGCGGCTGGCGCCGTCGACAGCTCCCGTGAGTAGCGTCGCCGGCGTGCACGCGTGGCGAGCCCGGCCGGGCCGTCCGACTGGTCCCTGATGTGGCCCGCGCCGCACGCCGAGCGCCGCCCCGAGCATCCGGCCGTCGTCATGGCGGGCACGGGCGAGACGGTCACGTACCGCGCCCTCGACGACGGCTCGAACCGCCTGGCCCAGCTGCTCTTCGCCCGGGGCCTGCGGTTCGGCGACCACGTGGCGATCCTCATGGAGAACCACGCCCAGTACCTCGAGGTGTGCTGGGCCGCGCAGCGGTCCGGGCTCTACTTCACGCCGATCAACTACCACTTCAACGCCGAGGAGGTCGCCTACATCCTCGACGACTGCGACGCCGCCGCCCTCGTCGTGTCGAGCGCCTTCGCCACCCCGGAGCTGGCGGCCCGGCTCCCCGCGCGCGTCGTCACCCGCCTCTGCGTCGGTCCGAAGGTGCCGGAGGGGTTCGAGGCCTACGACGAGGCCGTGGCCGCGTATCCGGCCGAGCCGCTCGCCGAGGAGCTCGAGGGCCACGCCATGCTCTACTCGTCGGGCACCACGGGTCGGCCGAAGGGGATCAAGTATCGGCTCGAGCGCGCCCCGATCGGCAACCCGGCCGCGATGCTGAGCGGCTTCGCCACCACGTACGGGCTCGACGAGGACAGCGTGTACCTGTCGCCGGCGCCGCTGTACCACTCCGCGCCGCTCCAGTTCTGCATCGCGGTCACCCGCATCGGCGGCACCGTGATCGTCCTCGAGCACTTCGACCCCGAGGCGTGCCTGGCCGCGATCGAGCGTTACCGCGTCACCCACGCCCAGTTCGTCCCCACCATGTTCGTGCGGATGCTGAAGCTCCCCGAGGACGACCGACGCGCCGCCGACTTGTCATCGCTCCGCATCGCGGTGCACGCGGCGGCGCCGTGCCCGGTTGAGATCAAGCGTCAGATGATCGAGTGGTGGGGTCCGATCCTCTTCGAGTACTACAGCGCCACCGAGGGGATGGGCTCGACGATGATCACGAGCCAGGAGTGGCTCGCCCACCCGGGATCGGTCGGCAAGCCCTTCGCGTCGGCGGTGCACATCCTCGACGACGACGGCCGCGAGTGCGCGACCGGGGTCGCCGGGGTGGTGTGGTTCGAGCCCGGCGCGCGCACGCTCTCCTTCGAGTACCACAAGGACCCGGAGAAGACGGCCCACGTCCGCGACGACCGGGGCTGGGCGTCCGTCGGCGACATCGGCTACCTCGACGACGACGGCTACCTGTACCTGACCGACCGACGGGACTTCATGATCGTCGCTGGCGGCGTCAACATCTACCCCCAGGAGGCCGAGAACCTCCTCGTCACCCATCCGCGCGTGCTCGACGCGGCCGTGTTCGGCATCCCCGACGCGGAGATGGGCGAGCGGGTCCACGCGGTCGTGCAGCCGGTCGAGCCGGCGACGGCGGGCCCGGAGCTCGAACGCGAGCTCATGGGCTTCTGCCGGACCAACCTGGCGCACTACAAGTGCCCGCGCGCGATCGACTTCGAGGCCGAGCTGCCCCGCCAGCCCACCGGAAAGCTCTACAAGCGGCTGCTGCGGGACCGCTACTGGGGCTCGAAGCAGAGCCGCATCGTGTGAGCCGCCCCGACTACGCCGGCGTGCTCGCCGCGCTCGAGGCCGAGACGGCGGCGCTCGATCGCGTCGTCGCCGACCTGAGCGTCGACGACTGGGCCACCCCCACGCCGGCCACGGGTTGGGACGTGCGCGATTCGGTGGCGCACCTCGCCTTCTCCGAGGACCTGGCCTGGTCGGCGCTCCACGAGCCCGACGAGTTCGTGACCCGGCGGGAGGGCCTCCAGGACGCCGGCAGCGACGCCCTGGTCGGGGCCGGACGGACGATGCCGGGCGCCGAGGTGCGCGCCTGGTGGCTCGGCTCGAGCGCGGCCGTCCGCGCCGCCCTCGCGCGCCGCGCGCCGCGCGACCGGGTGGTCTGGATGGCCGGGCCCATGTCGGCGATGTCGTTCGTCACCGCCCGGATCATGGAGACCTGGGCCCACGGCCAAGACGTCCGTGACGCCCTCGGCGAGCCGCCCGAGGTGTCGGCCCGGCTGCGACACGTCGCCGACCTCGGCGTGCGCACCCGGGCCTTCGCCTACGAGTCGCGGGGGCTGGCGCCCCCGACCGCCGCCGTCCGAGTCGAGCTGCAGGGACCGGACGGCGAGGACTGGACCTGGGGCGAGGCCGGCGAGGACCGGGTCCGCGGCCCGGCGCTCGACTTCTGCCTCGTCGTCACGCAGCGGGCCAACCCGGCCGACACCGCCCTCGAGGTCTCCGGCCCCGTCGCCGAGGCGTGGATCGCGATCGCGCAAGCCTTCGCGGGCCCGCCGACGGCGCAGCGGCCGCCCCGCTTCTCCTGAGGCTCACCCCCGCCCGAAGACCGGCGGGCGCTTCGCCACGAAGGCGGCCGCGCCCTCCCACGCGTCCGCCGTCCCGCCCGCGTGCGCCATCGCGGCGGCCTCCCGGGCCAGCTGCTCGTCGAGGGACGGGGACGGGTCGCGGAGGAGCCGCTTCGTGGCGCGCAGCGCCACCGCCGGTCCCGCCGCCAGGCTGGCGACGAGGCCGTCGACCTCGGCGGCCAGCTGGTCGCCGGGCACCACGCGGGTGACGAGCCCCCAGTCCCGCGCCTCGTCGGCGTCGAGCACCCGGTTCGTGAACGCGAGCTCGGCGGCGCGCCGCCGTCCGAGCAGCCGCGGCAGGTGCCAGGTCGAGCCGCCGTCGGGAACGAGGCCGATGCCGGTGTACGCGAGCACGAAGCGGGTTCCTGCGGCCGCCACGACGAGGTCGGCGCCGGCGACGAGCGCCAGCCCCGCCCCGGCGGCGGTGCCCTGCACGGCCGCGACGACGGGCGCACCGATCGCGTCGAGGTCGGCGACGGCGCGGTGCAGCGGGGTCAGGATGCGGCGGAGGTGCTCGCCGAGCTGCTGGCCGGCGGCGGCGAACCCGCGCACGTCGCCGCCGCCGCAGAAGCGCGCGCCGGCGCCGGCGAGGAGGACGACGCGCACGTCGTCACGGGCGCGCAGCCCCCGCGTGGCGTCGGCCAGCGCGTCGGCGAGTCCCGGGTCGATGGCGTTGGCGACGTCGGGACGGTTCAGTGTCACCCGGGCCACGCCGTCGGCCACGTCGACGAGGACCGTCGGCCCGCTCATCGCGGCACGTCTCGCCACGGGCGGTCGGTGTCGACCCGGGCCTCGGGCGGCAGCCCCAGCACCCGCTCGCCGACGATGTTGCGCTGGATCTCGTCGGTGCCGCCTCGGATCGAGACCGACGGCGCGGTGAGGAACAACGTCCGCCACTCGTCGGCGGTCGGGTCGGCGCCGGCTACCCCACCCGGCCCGAGCACGCCGATCCCCGCCTCGGTCAGCGCCTTGAAGGTGGCGCTGGCCGCGAGCTTGGCGCCCGAGCCCTCGGGGCCCGGGGTGCGGCCGGCCTCGGCCTGGGCCCGGGCCCGGGCCCGAGTGAGGCGCGCCACCTCCGACGCCACGTGCGCGGCCGCGACCCGCTCGCGCACCACCGGCTCGTCGGCCCGACCCCGGCGGCGGGCCAGCGCCGCCAGCCGGCGGCTCGAGACGGAGGTGCCGGCGCTGACGGTCCCGAGCGCGCCTCGCTCGTTGGCGAGCGCGGTCCGGGCGACACGCCAGCCGGCGCCGGGCTCGCCGATGCGGTCGGCGTCGACGAGCGGCGCCCGATCGAGGAAGACCTCGCTGAAGTGGGCGTCACCGTTCATCTGGCGCAGCGGGCGGACGTCGACGCCGGGCGCGCGCATGTCGAGCGCGAAGGCGGTGATCCCGCGGTGCTTCGGGACGTCGGGATCGGTGCGGGCGAGGAGGAAGCCCCACGCCGCGTACGCCGCGCGGCTGCTCCACACCTTCTGGCCCGTCACCCGCCAGGTGTCGCCGTCGCGCTCGGCCCGGGCGCTGACGTTGGCGAGGTCCGACCCCGCGCCGGGCTCGGAGAAGAGCTGGCACCAGATCTCGCGTCCGTCGACGATCGCGGGGAGCCACCGCCGGCGCTGGTCGGGGGTGGCGAGGGCCAGGAGGGTGGGGCCGACCACGTGGAGGCCGACGAGGTAGGGGTACAAGTCCGGGGTCTCGAACCGGGCCAGCTCCTCGGCGATGACGCCGGCGTCGTCGACGCTGGCGTCGCGGCCACCGGCGTCACCGGGCCACGTCGGCACCACCCAGCCGCCGGGCGCCAGGGCGGCGAGGAAGGCCCGGCCGGGGGCGAGGTCGTCAGCGCCGGCCCCGAGCACGGTGACGGGCCGGTCCGGCCGACCGGTGGTGAGCAGCTCGTCGAACGCGGCCCGGGCTTCGGCCCGGAGGGCGCGACGGTCCATGGCTGGATCCTATGAACGGGACCCGGGCTCGGTGCCGGTCCGCCGCCGCGGCTGCCACGGCCCGGCGGTGGCGCCGCCGTCGATGAGGAACTCGGCGCCGGTGCTGAACGACGACTGGTCGGAGGCGAGGAACGCGACGAGCGCCGCGACCTCATCGGGGCGACAGAGCCGCCCGAGCGGGATCTGCGAGCTGGCCACGCCGGCGGCCTGCTCGCCGCCGAGCGCGGGCCAGGTCTCGGCCAGCATCGGGGTGTCGACGCCGGTCGGGTGGATCGAGTTGACCCGGACCCCGTGCGGCGCCAGCTCGAGGGCGACCGCCTTGGTCAGGCCGCGGAGGGCGAACTTGCTGGCCACGTACGCGAGCAGCCCGGCGTAGCCCTCGATGCCCTGGGTGGACGACACGTTGACGATCGAGCCGCAGCCGGAGTCGATGAGCAGGGGCGCGGCGGCGCGCATGCCGAGGAAGGGCCCGAGCTGGTTCACGCGCACGACCTCGAGGAACGCCTCGGGGGTGGTGGACACCAGTCCGCCGACGCGCAGGATCCCGGCGTTGTTGACGAGGACGTCGAGCCGCCCTTCGAGCCCGCCGATCCCGTCGACGACTCGTCGCCACGCCGACTCGTCGGTGACGTCGAGGTGCTCGTAGCGGCCGACCGGGGCGAGGTCCTCGGCGACGGCCGCGCCGAGCTCGTCCCGCACGTCCGCGAGGACGACGCGGGCCCCGTCAGCGGCGAGCCGCCGCGCCGTCGCCTCGCCGACGCCGCGGGCGGCGCCGGTGACCAACGTCACTCGGCCGGCGAGGTCGCCGCTCACTCGGTGCCGATCGCCTGGAGGACGTCGAGGTGCGCGGCACGCCGGGCCGGCAGCCACCCCGCGAGCAGCCCGGCGAGCGCAGCGAGGACGACGAAGAGGACGAGCTGGCCGACCGGGATGGTGAGGCCGATGCCCTGGTTGTGCAAGGCGCGGACGATGGCGCCACCGAACCCGACCCCGATGACGAGGCCGAGCAGGGATCCGAAGACGGCGACGACGACGGCTTCGCCGCGGACCATTCGGCGCAGCTGGACGCGCGTCATGCCCACCGCGCGCAAGAGGCCGATCTCGCGGGTGCGCTCGTAGATCGAGAGGGCCAGCGTGTTCACGATCCCGATGAGGGCGATGATGACAGCGAAGAGCAGCAGCACGTACACGAGCCCGAGGATCTGGTTGAACTGCGCCAGCTGGCTGTCCTTGAACTGGGCCTTGTTCTGGGCGTTGATGCCGCCGAACCGGCGGGCGGCCCCGCTCACGACCGCCTGCGCCTGGTCGGTCGACACGTTCGCCGGCTTCAGCACGATCACGTAGAGGTCCAGGGTCTGCGGGAAGTGCTGCTCCCAACCGACGAGGGGCACGAGGTAGTCGGTCGGGATCGGCAGCGCCTTGCGGTCCGTGACCACGCCCGCGACGGGGAGCCGGGCCGCCGGCCCCACCGGGTACCGGACCGCGATCGTGGAGCCGGGGTCGCAGGCGGCGGTGCCCGTCGGGCCGCACTGCGCGCCCGCGTCCTTCCACACCAGGACGCCGCCCCGGGCGAAGGCGGCGCGGTTGAACCCGCGGACCGGGACGTTCGAGACCGCCTGGAAGTCGTTCGACAGGCCCGACACCCCGTGCGTGGCGCCGGCGACCTCCGCCGTGCCGGTTCGGTACTCGACCACGGTGGCCGGCCGCCGGCTGATGCGGGCGAACCCGTCGCGGACCGCCTGGGCCACGCCCGGGCTGAAGGGCTGGAACTGCTTCGGCGACAGGATGAAGTCGGCCCGGGTCTGGTTGTCGATGGCGTCGGCGAACGACGCCTTCGCCGACGCTCCGAAGATCGAGATGAGGCTGACGAGCGCGAGGCCGATCATGAGCGCCGCCGCGGTGGAGGCGGTGCGGCGCGGGTTGCGCATCGCGTTCTCCCGGGCCAGGAGGCCGGTCACGCTGTGCAGCCACTGCGCCGGGAGCGTCAGGGTTCGGGCGACCGGGCGCGCGAGAAGCGGGCTGAGCATCGCCACGCCGATGAAGACGAGCCCGGCGGCGATGCCGACCGCCAGCGCGGCGTTCGTGTTGCTGAGGAGGCCGACCGCCAAGAGGCCGGCGCCGATGACCGCGAAGGCGAGGCCCCACACGTAGCGGCGGCGACCGGACGAGGGTGCGACGGCCTGGTCGCGGATGGCGGCGATCGGCGATACCCGGGCCGCCCGCCGGGCCGGGGCCAGGGCGGCGACGAAGGTCACGAGGGTCCCGGTGACAAGCGCCACCACGACGGTGCGGGCCTGGATCTGCAGCGGGCCGGTCGGCAGCTGGATCCCGAAGGCGCCGATCAGGGCCCGGAGCGGGGCCACGAGCAGGATCCCGAGCCCCAGGCCCAGGAGTGACGACACCACGCCGGTGACGAGGGCCTCGAGCGCGACGGAGCCCACGACCTGACGGTCGGACGCGCCGAGGGCTCGCAGCAGGCCCAGCTCCTGGATGCGCTGCGCCACCGTGATCGAGAACGTGTTGTAGATGATGAAGGCGCCGACGAAGAGCGCGACGAGCGCGAAGACGAGCAGGAAGGTGTTGAAGAAGGAGAGGTTGGCCTTGACGTTGCCGCTCTGCTCGGAGGCCAGCTGGGCGCCGGTGATCGACTCGTACTGGCCGCCGAGCCCGGCCCGGCGCAGGGAGGCGTTGAGCCGGTCGCGCAGCTGGGCCTGGGAGAGACCCGCGGTGGCCCGAACGTCGAACTCGTCCCAGGTCCCCTGCTGGGCCGGCGCGTTGAACACGGCCTGGGCGGTGGCGGGCGTGAACGCGGCGAGCGTGGCGCCGGCGAGCCCCTGGTCGTTGCCGCCGAACCGGAACACGCCGCTCAGCCGGAACTCCCGGGGCGGCGTGGCGGCGAACGCGATCTGCACCTGGTCGCCGATGCGGAAGCCGGCGTCGGAGGCGGTCGTGCGGTCGAGCCCGACCTGGTCGCCGGCCGTCGGCGGCGTCGAGCGGGCTCCGTGCCAGCGGGTGATGAGGTCGAGGGCCTCGTTGACTCGTCCTCGGGTCGGGTACCAGACCGTGCCGAACGCCGGCGCCTGGTTCTGGATCGCCTGCCCGTTGCGATCCTGGACCAGCGCGTAGCGCAGGAGGTTTCCCTGGGCGGCGGCGACGCCCGGCGTGGCCCGGATCGTGCCGAGGAGCGATTCAGGGACCGGCGGTCGGGTGTCGTTCGCGTTCTGGCTCCGGCCCTTGGTCGTGAACGGTGCCCGGGCCCGCACGACCGCGCCGACGCCCTTCGTGGCGCTGGCGAAGACGTTGTCGAACACCGTGCCGAGGGTGTCGGTGAGGACCAGGGCTCCGGCCATGAACGCCACCCCAAGCACGACGGCGAGCGACGTCAGGAGGAGCCGGAGCTTCTTCCCGAGGATCTGCTCGATCGTGACCCGGCCCACGGCGTGTGCCCGTCAGGCGCCGAGCCGCTTCATGCGATCGAGCACGGTCTCCGCCGTCGGGCCGACGAGCTCGTCGACGGTCCGGCCGTCGGCGAGGAACACGACGCGGTCGGCGTACCCGGCTGCGTTCGGGTCGTGGGTCACCATCACGATCGTCTGACCGAGGTCGTTCACCGCCTGGCGCATGAACTCCAAGATCTCGGTGCCGGCCCGCGAGTCGAGGTTGCCGGTGGGCTCGTCGGCGAAGATCACGTCGGGGCGGCTCACCAGCGCCCGGGCGATGGCCACTCGCTGCGGCGGGCCGCCCGACAGCTGGTTCGGACGGAACGTGAGCCGGTCGCGCAGGCCCACGATGTCGACCACGTGGTCGAGCCAGGGCCCCTCGGGCTTCCGACCGGCGAGGGCCATCGGCAGGGTGATGTTCTCGAGCGCGTTCAGGGTCGGGATCAGGTTGTAGGACTGGAAGACGAACCCGATGCTCTCGCGGCGGATCAGCGTGAGCTGCTTCTCGGACGCGGCGCTGATCTCGACGTCGCCGAGGAAGACCTGGCCGGTCGTGAGCCGGTCGAGCCCGGCGAGGCAGTGCAGCAGCGTCGACTTCCCCGAGCCCGACGGGCCCATGATCGCGGTGTACTTGCGGCGCTCGAAGTCGACGCTGACGTGGTCGAGCGCTCGGACCTCGGCCTCACCCGCGCCGTAGACCTTCGAGGCGTCGACGGCGCGCGCCGCGAGCGCGACCTGGATCGGGGGGCGGGTCGTGGTCACCGCGTCTCCGGGCTGGGGGGCGTCGCTAGCGTAGGGGCTCCGACGCGGCACCGGCCGTCTCCGCGCCCGCCGCAACGCGGCGGGACGTGGGATCGGGGTAGCGGGATCGGTCCACCGTGCCGCGACGGGCGAGCCAGACGAAGCACGCCGCGCCGGCGAGGCACGCCCCGAGGCTCACCCAGGCGTTCACCCGCAGCCCGAGGATGACGTGCGCGGGGTCGACGCGCAGGTTCTCGAACCAGAAGCGGCCGAAGGTGTACGTGGAGACGTAGAGCGCGAGGGACTGGCCGCGGCGCAGCGTCCATCGCCGCTCCACCCAGAGCAGCACGCCGAGCAGGAACAAGCAGTACAGCGACTCGTACAGGAAGATGGGATGGAAGGTGCTGAACTGCTCGTAGCCCTTCGGGCGGTGGACGGGCGCGATCTCGAGCGCCCACGGCAGGCGCGTGGGCTCGCCGAACAGCTCCTGGTTGAAGTAGTTGCCCCACCGTCCGATGGCCTGGGCCACGAGCAGCCCGGCGGTCATGGCGTCCATGACCCCGAGCGTGTCGAGGTGATGGCGCCGG
This sequence comes from Acidimicrobiia bacterium, assembly GCA_035948415.1. Taxonomy (NCBI): domain Bacteria; kingdom Bacillati; phylum Actinomycetota; class Acidimicrobiia; species Acidimicrobiia bacterium. The sequence continues at coordinate 20,183 of DASZJD010000122.1, forward strand.
GTCATCAGCACCACCCCCGCCGCGCCCCCGAGGATCACGCCCCAGATGGAGAGCCCGCCGCGCCAGATCTCGAGGACTCGGATCCAATGGCCCTCGAAGAGCTGGTAGTCCGTGGCCACGTGGTAGAGGCGGGCGCCGACCACCCCGAAGATCACGACGACCACCACGATGTCGGCGATCTCACGGCGGTCGTGGCCCCACCGCTGCCAGCGTCGCTCCGCGATCAGCGTGGCGACGACGACGCCCACCGCCAGGAGCAGTCCGTACATATGGAGGGGGATCGGCCCGAGGTGGACGGTGCCGTTCGACGGGCTGGGGATGAACCCGGGGATTGGCATCGGCGGCCGATCGTAGGGGCTGGGCTCAACGATTCGAGGCGCGCGGCCGATATTGGCGGCGATGAGCGTCCGGCCCCGCCGCCTCGCCGTGCTCCTGGCCCTGCTGGTCGCCGCCGCGTGCGCACCGGCGCCGAGCGGGGGGCCGCCACCGGGTCCGGCGACCGGGGACCAGAACGGCCCGCTCAACGGCTGCCCGGTGTTCCCGGCCGACAACCCGTGGAACGCGAGCGTCGCGACGGCGCCCGTGCTCCCGAACTCGCAGGCGATCGTCGACCAGGTGCTGGCCGACGAACCGGGCAACCAGAACCTGCACGCCGACTTCGGCGGCGGCGGGGCGTACGGGATCCCGTACGTGACCGTGCCGGGATCCCAGGCGCCGGTCGGCATCAACTACACCGAGTACCCGGGCGAGTCCGACCCCGGCCCGTTCCCGGTGCCGCTCGGCGCGCCGGTCGAGGGCGGCAGCGACCGTCACGTCATCACCGTCGACCGGGACCACTGCCGCCTCTACGAGCTGTACCACGGCGTGGCGCGGAGCAACTACTGGGACGCCGGCTCGGGCGCGACGTGGGACCTGCGGTCGAACGCGCTGCGCCCCGCCGGGTGGACGTCCGCCGACGCCGCCGGCCTGCCGATCTTCCCCGGCCTGGCGCGCTACGACGACGTCTCGGGCGGCGCCATCAACCACGCCTTGCGGTTCACCGTCCACACCACGTTTCGTGGCTACGTCGCCCCCGCCCGGCACTGCGCGTCGTCGAACACGAACCCGAACGAGCCCGCGATGGGCATGCGCTTCCGCCTCAAGGCCGGCTTCTCGCTCGCCGGGTACACCGGGCAGGCCCTCGTGGTCCTCCAGGCCTTGAAGACCTACGGGATGATCGTCGCCGACAACGGCACCAGCTGGTACATCACCGGGGCCGCGGACGCGCGCTGGGATGACAACGACCTGAACCAGCTGAAGACGGTGCCCGGATCCCAGTTCGACGTCGTCGACACCGGGTCGGTGACCGCCTGCTGACCTGACACCCTGGGCCGGTGGTTCGTCCGCGACCGACGCCGGATCCGATCCGACCGGGGCAGGAGTCGGTGTGGGCCTACCCGCGCCCGCCGCGCGTCGAGCCCAGCGATCGGCGGCTCCGGGTGGTGCTCGGCGGGCTGGTGATCGCGGAGACCCGCCGGGCCTGGCGGGTCCTCGAGACGAGCCACCCGCCGAACTACTACTTCCCGGCCGACGACGTGGCGCCGGACGCCCTCGACCGAACCGGCCGGTCGTCGTGGTGCGAGTTCAAGGGCGAGGCCCACTACTGGACCGTGCGCGGCGGCTCCCGCGTCGAGCTCGACGCCGCGTGGGGCTACGACCGTCCCAGCCGCGGCTACGGCGCCCTGGCGGGCGCGGTCGCGTTCTGCCCCGGGCGCATGGACGCCTGCTTCGTCGACGACGAGCTCGCGCTCCCCCAGCCGGGCGGCTTCTACGGAGGCTGGATCACGAGCGGGGTCGTCGGGCCGTTCAAGGGGGCGCCGGGGACGCGGGGCTGGTGACGAGATCACGAGGCCGGCGGTGCGAGGCTCACTTCACGAGCCGCGAGAGCCGGCGGTCGGCGAGGACCTTGTCGTCGGTCTGGCACCGCGGGCAGTACGTGACCTCGTACGACTCGTAGGAGACCCGACGCAGCGGGTCGCCGCACCGGGGGCACGGGTCGCCGGTGCGCCCGTGCACCTCGAAGTGGCCGCCGAGCTTGGGTTCGGAGAGCCCGCCGGCTCGGGTCCGCTCCTTCTCGAGTCCCTCGGCGAGCACCGCCCGCACCGCGTCGAGCAGGCGTTGCCGCTCGTCGGCGTCGAGCCCGGCCAGCGTCGCGTAGGGCGAGAGCCGGGCCCGCCACAGCGCGTCGTCGGCGTAGCCGCGACCCACCCCCGCCACCGTGGACTGGTCTCGGAGCAGGGTGTGCACGCGGCGGCGGTCCGTACCCGTCCGGACGAGCGCCTCGAAGTCGGGTGAGTCCGGCTCCGGGCCCAGGCCCGCGAGCGGGCCGTCGTCCCCCGGCGCCAGCACCCACCAGGCCGCCTTCCGCTCGGTGCCGTGCTCGCGGACGAGCACCCCGACCTCGTCCTCGTCGCTCGCGAACCGGAGGCGCACCACGCCCCCCTTCCCGCCTCGGGTGGTCTTCGGTGGCCGCTCCAGATCCACCCGGCCGGCCTGCGAGAGGTGCACGAGCACGCGCCGGTCGTCGTCGAGCTCGAGCACCACGTACTTGCCCCGCCGCCCAACCCGCCGCACGGTCCGCCCGACGACGACGTCGGGTGACGGCGTGACGGTCTTGAGCCCCGCGAACCCGAGTGGCTGCCAGCCGACGAGGACGCGGCCGCGGAGCGCGGCGTCGAGCCGCTCGGCCAGGGCCTGCATCTGCGGAAGTTCGGGCACGCGCGCCAGTCTGCCGCGCCCCGCCGTGGCCACGTGCGGCCGGCCGCCGGTCGGTCAGCGGCGGCGGCTGGGCTTCGTCCCCATGCGCCGCATGATCGTGCGGCGACGCTCCTGGAGGTCCGCGAACGTGAGCCGCTCGACGTCGGCGGGCACGAGGAAGCCGGCCTTGATGGCGTCGACGTTCACCCGAGCCGAGGCCGGGTCGACCCCGAGCTCGCGCGCCAGCCGTTCGCCGTGGTGGGTCAGGAAGTGCTCGTGGATGTGGACGATCTCGCCGATCAGGTCCAGCTCTGGCGCGAGCGTCGCCGTCGCCGCGTTCAGGAACATGAGGTTCTTCACGAACAGCATGAGATCCTTCGGCGCGTGCGCGCCGTACCCGAGCAGCTTGGTGACGAGGGCCTGCAGCTCGTCGACCATCTCGGTGGCCGACATCTGCGTCGGGTCCTTCACGGGCTGGTCCAGCTCAAGGTCCTCGAAGACCGCCTGCAGGTCGGTGTCGAGCGGGAACGCGCCGAGGTCGCGCAGAGCGACGAGCTGGCCGCGGACGTCCCCCGCGGTCCCGGTGAGGAGGAGGCGGAGGAAGGCGAGTCGTTGGGGCTCGGCCAGTCGGCCGGTGATGCCGAAGTCGAAGAGGACGGTCCGACCGTCGGGCTGGACCAGCAGGTTGCCGCCGTGAAGGTCGCCGTGGAAGACACCGTGCAGCATCGCGCCCTCGAGGCAGGTGATGAGCCCGGCGCGCAGCACGGCGGTCGTGTCGACGCCGGCGGCGTGCATCGACTCGACGTCGTCGAAGGCGAAGCCGCGCAGCCGCTCCATGACGAGGACGCGCTGGGTCACCAGCGTCGGATGGGGCCGCGGCACGACCATCGCTCGCTGCTCGGTGATCGCGAAGACGCGGGCGAGGTCGAGCATGTTCTCCGCCTCGAGGCGGAAGTCGAGCTCCTCGACGATCTGCTCGGCGAACAGCTCCACGAGCGCCGGCGGGTTGGCGAGTGACGCCACCGGGATCCGCCCGATGAGGTGTGGTGCCAGCCAGGCCAAGGCGCGCACGTCGTCGCGCATGAGCGCGGCGACGCGGGGGCGCTGCACCTTCACGACCACGTCCTCCCCGGTCCGGAGCCGGGCCTCGTGGACCTGGGCGATCGACGCCGCCGCCAGCGGCACCTCGTCGAAGCGCTCGAAGACCCGCTCGAGCGGGGCCCCGAGGTCGGCCTCGACGACCGCCCGAACCGCCTCGAACCGCTCCGGCGGAACCTGGTCCCGGAGCTTCTTGAACTCGAGCACCAGCTCGTCGGGGAAGAGCCCCTCGAAGGCCGAGACGATCTGGCCGAGCTTCACGTACGTCGAGCCCAACCGCTCGAAGGCGCGCCGCAGCCGCCACGACAGGCCCCGGCGTGACCCCGACGTGCCGCGCTCGCGCAGGTACCACACGCCCACGGCGCGGCCGAGCCCGGCCATCGACCGCAGGAGTCGCCCGATCGGGGGCGTGCGGTGGGTGCCGAGCAGCCCGGGCACCTCGCGGCGGGTGCGGGCCCGCACGGCGTCGAGGCCGCGCCTCCAGGCCAGGGCCTCGGGTTCGACGACCCACGGGCCCTGGTCCGTGAACGCGAAGGACGCGACGTCGGGCGCGGGGACCGCAGCCATCACGGCCCGGAGGCACCGGCGGCCGGCCCGGCGACGAGGTCTCGCAGGACCGCGAGGGCGGCGTTGCGCCCGTTCCTCGCGATCACGGAGCCGCCCGGGTGCGTCGCGGCGCCGCACAGGTACAGGCCGGGCACCGGGGTGCGGGCGGGGAAGCGGCGCTCCCACATCTGGTCGGGGAGGATCTCGCCCTGGAAGATGTGTCCGCCCGTGAGGCCGAGCCGGGCCTCGAGGTCGGCGGGAGTCAGGACCTGGCGCTCGAGCACGCAGTCGTCGACGTCGGGCGCGAACCGGGCGATGGCGGCGAGGGCGGCGTCGGCCAGGCGCTCCCGATCGGGCGGCGGCTGGCGCGCCGCCGGGTCCGGCACGTACTGGGCGAACACGCTCATCGTGTGGGCGCCGGCAGGGGCGACGGTCCGGTCGTACGCGGTCTGGAAGTAGAGCTCGCACCACGAGAGCCCAGGCTCGCCCCGGCGGGCAGCGTCGCACGCGGCCTGGGTGGCGTCGACGCTCGCCGTGATCTCGACCTGGGCCCGGTGCACAGGATCGACCCCGGCCGCCGAGAAGGTGGGGAGGCGGGCGAGGGCGCAGTTGATCTTGAGGACCGGGCTTCGAGCTCGGAAGGCGGCGGCGCGGCGGGCGAACGCTGGGGGCGGGTCGTCGAGCAAGGCGACGGTCTGCTTCGGGTCGACGTTGGCGACGACCACGTCGGCGTGGATCCGCTCACCACCCTCGAGCCGCACCCCCTCACCGGGCTCGATGGCCCCCACCGACGTCCCGGTCGCGAGCGCGGCGCCCGCCGCCACCGCGGCATCGGCGAGCGCGAACGACACCCGGCCGACGCCACCCTCGACGTAGCCCCATCCGCCGAGGAGGCCCAGCCGGTGGTGGGCGTGGACCCAGGCGGTCCCGGGGTCGCGCGGCCCCGCGAACGTGCCGATGATCCCCTGCCCGTGCAGGGCGCAATGAAGCCGCTCGTCGTGCACGTGCCGCTCGATGACAGCGGCGATCGGCGCGTCGACGAGCACCTCACGGGCCTCGGGGTCGTCGGCGAAGACGGCCTCGAGCGCGGCGCGGTCGGGTGCCGGGTCATCCCAGGTGTCGCCGAGGGGCCCGCGACGAAGCCGGGCCCGGATGCGGTCGAAGAGGGCGTCGTAGGCGAGGAACCCCTCGACGTCGCGGGGGCTGAGGGCCGAGACCGACCGGGCCGTGCGCGCCGCGTCCCGCCACTGGTAGAGGGAGGTTCCGTCCTCGAACGGCGTCCACTGGGTCGGGTCGACCAAGAAGGTGCGCAGCCCGTGGCGCTCGAGGTCGAGCTCGTCGACGACGACGGGGTCGAGCAGCCCGACCAGGTAGGCGCAGGGGCTGACGACGAACCGACGGTCGGCGAAGGGCCGCTCGATCGTGCACGCACCACCGAGCTGCTCACGGCGCTCGAGCACCAGCACCGAGCGGCCCGCCCGAGCCAGGTAGGCGGCGGCGGTGAGCCCGTTGTGCCCGCCCCCGACGACGACGACGTCCCAGCGCCGGGCCGCCAGCTCGGCGACCGGGGCGGGGAGGCCCACCCGCCCGTCGACCGCGGCGACGGCGCCCCGGCGGTCCCGGACCGGCTCGCGGCCGTCTGGCGAGGAGCCGGCCACGTCAACGCGGACCCGCGAAGTACGGGTTGCGCGGCCCGTCGCGGCCGTTGAGCACGTCGGACACGCTCGGGCCTCCGGCAGCCCCCGCGCGCAGGGCCTCGAGCGTGGCGTCGCGGTTGTTCGCGTACACCGCGTCCTGGTCGGCTGCCGCGGGCGAGACCCACACCGCGGCGATCAACAGGAGCCCGCCGACCGCGTCGCCGGGCACGACGCCAGTGGCGACGGCATCGGCGACCCCACCCGCGACTCCGGCCTGCGCCGCGCCCCAGGACAGCGCCTCGTGGCGCGCCCCGGCCAGGGGCGCCTTGTTGACGAACAGCGTCGGCGGCTGGACCGGCAGGTTCGGACGCAGCACGACGACGAACGGGACGTGCCCGGCGCGGGGCGTGGCGAGGGCGGTGGTCCAGGCCACCTCGACCGGCCCGCCGCGCCGGCCGAGCACCGTGTTGAGGTGTGCGGCGTCGCCGCCCTCGCCGACGAACGCCTCGCCGATCTGGGTGCGCCACGCGAACTCGTCGGTGTCGTTGCCCACCGCGGCGACCGTACACTCGCCGCGTGCGCACGCCCGCGGCTGCGGGGCTCGTCGACCTCGCGCGCTACCCGATCACGACCCTTGCGGAGCCCGCCGGGCGCACGCTCGT
>DASZJD010000123.1 GCA_035948415.1 Acidimicrobiia bacterium
TGGAGATCCCCGCCCGCTACGGCGTCCGCCAGCCGGTGGGGGACAGCGTCGGCCCCGGTGGCATCAGCCGCGCGCTGCGCAGCGTCCCGGTGCTGCTGCGCATCGCTCAGCAGGTGGCGCGACGCTGCCCCGACGCGCTGCTGCTGAACGTGACGAACCCGCTCTCGGCCCTGTGCCGCGTCGTGACCCGCGAGACCGCGGTCCGCACCGTCGGCCTCTGCAACGAGGTGGTCGGTCTGCAGTTCGTCACCAGCCTCCTCCTCGACGCCGACCTCCGCCGGGTGGACCCGGTGGTGGCCGGGGTCAACCACCTCCCCCTCGTCACGGCCCTGCGCGTCGACGGCGACGACGGGTTCGCGCGCCTCCGGGCCCTGCTCGAGGACGAGGAAGCTCAGCGCCAGCCGCTCTGGATGAAGCCCCCGGCGGGGATGCACTACCAGAAGGTCAGTTCGGGCCCCACTTGGACGAAGGCCGACGTCATCGCTGGGAACCGGCTCAAGCTGGAGTTGTTCCGACGGTTCGGCGTCCTGCCGGGCTCGTCGGACACCCACGTCGGCGAGTTCTTCCCGGGCTTCGTGACCGCCGCCTCCGACTTCGGGCGCGACTGGTCGGTGCACCACTACGGGCTCCAGGGCCACATCGCCGACAAGCGCGCCGACGAGCAGGAGGTCGCCGAGCTGCTGGCCAGCGACGAGGTGAGCCCGCATCCCTCCGGCGAGCTCGTGGCACCGCTGCTCGACTCGATCGTGCGCCAGGCGCCCCGGCCGCTGCCCGTCAACCTCCCGAACGCGGGCCAGGTTCAGAACCTCGACGAGGGCACGGTCGTCGAGTGCATCGGCCTCGCCCAGGCCGGTGAGGTCGTCCCGCGCGACTCGGTCGACGTGCCGTCGATCCTGGGCGAGCAGCTGCGCCGCGTCGCCGTCGCCGAGGAGCTCACGGTCGAGGCGGCCCTCAGCGGGAGCCGGACCACGGTCCTCGAGGCCATGCTGGCCGACCCCATGGCCGGGCGGCTGCCCTACGAGCACGTCGTCGCGATGACCGACGAGCTCCTCGCTGCCACCAGGCCCTGGCTCCCGCAGTTCGCCGGTGACCAGCCGGGCTGACCGGCCGCCATCGCGGACGCCCGGCGGAGGAGCGGCGTGACCCGCCCCGTGTCACCGGACGTCAGCGCGTGACCGACCGCTTCGCGGCGTTCGAGTCGCTCGACTTCGACCGACCCGACCCGGGGGTGCTGCGGATCACGCTCGCCGGCCCCGGGCTCAACGCCGTGAGCCCCCGCATGCATCGCGACCTGGCCTCGGTGTGGCCGGCGGTCGACGACGACCCGGCCACGGCCGCGGTCGTGGTGCGGGGCGCGGGCGAGGCCTTCTCGGCCGGCGGCAGCTTCGAGCTCATCGACGAGGTCGCCGAGAGCCACGACGCCCGCCTCCGGGTGATGCGCGAGACCCGCGACCTCGTCGTGCGCATGCTCGAGTGCTCGAAGCCGATCGTCTCCGCGATCCGGGGTCCCGCGGTCGGTGCCGGGCTCGCGGTCGCGCTGCTCGCCGACATCTCCGTCGCGAGCCGCGCCGCCCGGCTCCTCGACGGTCACACGCGCCTGGGCGTGGCCGCCGGCGACCACGCCGTGCTGGTCTGGCCGCTGCTGTGCGGCATGGCGAAGGCGAAGTACCTGCTGCTCAGCTCGAAGACCGTGAGCGGCGAGGAGGCGGAGCGGATCGGCCTGGTCTCGCTGTGCGTCGACGACGACGACGTGGACGAGACGGCGCTCCAGGTGGCGCGAGAGCTCGCCGCCGGCTCCTCGAGCGCCATCCGGCTGACGAAGCTCGCCCTGAACGAGTGGTATCGAACCTTCACCCCCGCCTTCGACGCCTCGCTCGCCTACGAGTTCCTCGGCTTTGGCGGCACCGACATCCACGAGGGCATCGCGGCCGTGCGCGAGCGCCGGCGGCCGCGGTTCTCCGGCCCGGCCACGCCGGAGGGATGAGCGGTCACCGGTCGGCATGCCTCCGCCCGCGTCCTCGCCCGACCAGCCGATCCTCCGGGAGCTCTTCCCGGTGCCGGGGGACGCCGACCTCCACGCCCTCTACCGGCCGACGCTCACTGCAACGCACGACCGCCACGTGCGCGTGAACATGATCTCGAGCGTCGACGGCGGCTCGTCGCGCGCCGGCACCTCGGGGTCGCTCGGCGGCACCGCCGACCGGCTCGTGTTCACGGCCATCCGCTCGTTCGCCGATGTCATCGTCGTCGGGGCCGGCACCATGCGCGCCGAGGGCTACGGGCCGGCGCGCCTCGGCGATCCCGACCGGCGGGCTCGCGTCGAGCGCGGCCAGTCGCCGGTGCCACCGATCGCCGTGGTCACCCAGCGCGTGGACCTCGACTGGGCCGCACCGTTCTTCGCCGCCGCCGAGGCCGCGCCGCTCATCGTCACCGCCGCGGCGTCACGCACGCGGGTGCCGGCCGAGGCGCCGGTCGCCGCCGTGCTCCTCGCGGGGACCGACCGGGTCGACCTCACGTCGGCGCTCGCCGAGCTGTCCCAGCGGGGGTACCGCCGGGTCCTCGTCGAGGGCGGCCCCACGATCAACGGCGAGCTCGCGGCCGCGGACGCCGTCGACGAGCTGTGCCTCACCGTGGCACCGACGCTGCTCGGCGGCCCGAGCTCGAGGATCGTCCGCAGCGGCGACGAAGGACCGGCCCCGGCCATGCGCCTGGAGTCGGTCGTCACCGCCGACGGGTTCCTGTTCCTCCGCTACGGGCGCGAGCGCCCGCCCGCGCCGCCGTCCGGGTCAGGGCGTCCCGACGCCGCCGGATGACGACGCGTGCTGGGCCGGCTCGTCGGCCCGGATGCCGCGCAGGCCGAACCAGGCGAGCTCCGAGACCCACCGCGCCAGCTGCTCCGGCTCCGGGCCGGCCCCTCCGTCGGTCAGGGTGTCGCGGCTCGTCGCCTCGGCGACCCCGATCAACGCGTGCGCGAGCACCCTGCGGTGCTCGGGGGTGCCCTCGATCTCGATGAGGAGGCTGATGACTCCGGCGATCTGGTCGAGCAGGCGCTCGATGACGTCGGCGAACTCGGGGTCATTCCGAGCCGAGGCGCCGAACAGCAGCCGGAACGCGGCCTCGTTGCGGCTCGTGAACCAGAAGTAGGAGGCGAAGCCGGCCTCGACCCGCTCCCGGCCCGACTGGACCGCGGCGGTGGCCCGCTCGAGCTCACCGAGCAGGCGCTGGCCGAGGTCCCCGAGCAGCTCGACGAACAGCGCCCGCTTCGACGGGAAGTGCTGGTAGAGGACGGGCTTCGTGACGCCCGCCGCGGCGGCGATGTCGTCCATCGCGGTGGCGTGGAACCCTCGGTCGGCGAACACCGTGCAGGCCACGTCGAGGATCTGCTGGCGGCGCCGCTCGGCCGGCAGACGGGTCGTGACCGGGCGACCGGTCATGCGCTGGACTTCAAGGGCATCTGGTACCGGTCGACGTGATCGAAGTTGCGGTCCCACAGCTGGTCGAGCCGGGCCTTGTCCTCGAGCGTGAGTGGCCGGTCGGACGCGGCCGCGTACTCCCGCACCTCCTCGACGGTCACGCACGTGGGGAGCACGGTGGTGAACGCGGGGTTGGCGAGGATGCCGGCGATGGCCGCCTGCGCCATGGTCCGCTCCCCGTCATCCCAGAGGAAGGTGAGGGTCTCGGCCTTCTCGAAGTTGTCCAGCATGTTGTCTCGGTTTCGGTGGGCGCGATGGTCGTCGGCGGCGAACACCGTGTCGCGGTCGATCTTGCCCGAGAGCACGTCCGACGCGTGCGGCACGCGAGCGATGAGACCGACCCGGCCCTCGGTCACGCTCGGCTCGGCGGCGAAGGTCAGTCCAGGCTCCTGCTCCAGCACGTTGAACACCGTCTGCAGCGACGCGATCGGGCGCCGCCGCAGCGATTCCAGGCCCTCCTGCACCCATCCGATCGCGGGGCCGAGGGCCACCCCGAGCTCGCGCACCTTCCCCTCGTCTCGGAGGCCCTCGAGCACCGCCCACAGCTCGTCGTCGAGGATCGGGTCCAGCCGGGCGTTGTGGAGCTGGTACAGGTCGACGTAGTCGGTGCCGAGCCGCCGGAGGGACGCCTCGAGCTGGCCGCGGATCGACGCCGGACGCCAGTCCTGGGGACGCTCGGACTGGCCGGGATGCTGGCGGGGGGCGTCGATGTCGTAGCCGCACTTCGTCGTGAGGACGATCTCCTCGCGGTGGGCCGCGAGCAGCCCGGCCAGCAGCGATTCCCCGACGCCGTCGCGGCCGTAAACGGGCGCGGTGTCGAAGAAGGTGACGCCGGCGTCCAGGGCCGCGTGCAGCAGCCCGTCCTTGTCGTCGACCCGGCCCCACCAGTCGCTGGCAAGGGTCCAGGTTCCGAACCCGACCTCGGAGACCATGAGCTCCGAAGCCCCGAACCGGCGGTATCGCACGGCGGTCTCCTCCAGCTGGCGACTGATCGAGGCTAGATGCTGTCGCGACACATCGACGAACTAGCCCTCGGTCGGCTCGCGCTCCGGCGGACGGCGCCGCGCCGCGTCCTCACGCTCGGCTGCCCGCAGGCCGTAGCTCAGCACGATCGGAACCGGCAGCACCGCGATCGAGACGATCAGGGCCGCCACGGTCGCCACGACGGACCAGTTCGGGAACCCCGTGCTGGCGCCGACGACGAACGCGACGACGGCCAGGGCCATGGCGCCGTACCCGAGGCGCTGCGCGATCGTCACGAGGCGCCGGATGCGGGCGCGCCGAGCCACGATCGGGTCGTGCGTCTCGCTCACCAGCGGTCCCAACCTACCTGGGCGAACGCCTGCGCCAACCGGCCCGGCAGCCGAGCCAAGGAGAGCTCCCGGCCGACGATCTGATGGTTGCGTCGGAGGACCTCGAGGTCGGGATGCTCGACGAAGGAGGCGACGGCCAAAGCGTCTCCGATCGGCAGCACCTCCACGCCGAGGGCCAGCAGCTCGCTCAGCACGGGGTAGGGGGCGCAGGCGACCGGGCGCTCGGCGAGCATCGCTTCGGCCACCGGGTTGCCGAAGCCCTCCCAGCTCGAGGGCATCACGACGAGGTCGGCCGCCGCGTACACGTCGGCGACGCGCTCGGTTCGACCTCTCGTGACCGGCACGGTGGCGCCTGCAAGGATCCGCTCGACCTCGGGGCCGTAGCCGTCCTCGTCTGGCCCCGTGAGCCAGTACCGCGTGCTGACCGACGGGTTTGCGTCGGCCAGCTGAGCAGCGAGCCCGAGCCCGGCGCGGATCCCTTTCCGTGGAATGGCCCGCGTGGGTTGGACGACGACTTGCTCGTCCTCGCCTAACCCCAGCCGTCGACGGGTGCCGTCTCGGTCCCCTGGTGCCGGCTCTGGGTCGAAGGCGTTCCGGATGGTGACGGCCTCGATCCCGCGCTCAGCGAGCGTGGCCCGGGCGTGGTCGCTGATTGTGACGTGGAGCGCCCCCGGCAGCGGCGGAGGCAGGCCGGGCGCCGGGGTGAGCTCGGGTCGTTCCCACGGGAGGTCGTGGTGGTGAAGCACGATCCGGCCCGGGAATCGCGCCAGCACCGCGGCGGCACCCGTTGCTGCGCTCGCATTCACGGGCAGGGAGAGCAGGTTCTCCACGACGACGACGTCGGCGCCAGCGATCGCCGCGTCCAGGGCGTCGAAGTCGGCTGAGACGGACACGTCGGCGCCGATCCGCAGGAAGGGCAGCGGCGTGTCGTCCCTCCGGCCCCCGTCTTCGAGCTCACCGGCGACGCGCCGGGTCTCGAAGCCGAGGGATCGCAGCGCCCACTCCCACTTCCGCGCCTCGACCGAGACGCCATCGGCGCCACCCAGCCGGTAGGAGAGCAAGACGGCGACCGGAGTCCTCACGACTCCGATTCTGTGCCCCGATCAGGCCAGGGGATGATCGCCCGGGAGATAAGGGAGGCGCCGGTTGACGGCGTCAAGGACGGCGCGGACGGCGCCGAGGTCCGGCGACTGCCGGGCGAGCGCGGCGCCGACCAGCTCGAACTCGTGCGGCGGATCAAGGTGGATGAGGGTCACCGCGACCACATCGTGGCTTCCGACCCGAGCCACGGACGCATCTTCAACCTCGAGCGCCTGGGCACCGTCGTGCAACTGTCGAAGCGCGTCGAGTGTCGCCGAAGCAACCAGGCGCAGCCGGGTCGCGCTGGCCGCCGAGCCCTCGGCGTAGCCGGTCGCCTCCAGGTCGCCCGATGAGAGGGTGATCCGGATCGTCGCACGACGGGTGTCGACCTGGGACTGGATCGCACCGATCGTCGTTCGGGCCAGGTCGGGCTTCGGCAGCTCACCCGGGCTCTCCCCCGTAGGGCCCAGCTGCACGACCGAGACGATTCGCCGATCGATATCCACGCCGAACGAGGCGAGAGCGACCGATTGCACGTCACGCACGACCTGCTTCGGGTGTTTCCCTGGATGTGCCAGCACGTGCACCTCGAGGGGGCGACCCAGCGAGTCAGCGACAATTCGACACGCCACCACGCCGGGAAGACGGGTGATCTCGTGTTCGATCGCTTGGGTGTCGACGCCAGCGATCTCCTGGTCGGCCATCACCCTGCCTTCGCATGCCCAACCACTTGAAATCGAAGATTACGGAATCGAGGGACACGGGCCGCGGATGCCTCTGTGGCTGGCCGAGTCTCAGGAATGCTTGCGTGGATGAAAGGAGTCGATGAAACTGACGTGACCTAAGTTCGTTGAGGGGCCGCAGTCCTGATGGGAGCGAAGCCGAACGGTGACCGATTGAGGGATTGGGCGCGCGGAGCCTCAAGCACTAAACCCTTGATGAGTCCGAAGGCGAATGCGAAGCTAACGGGCCCTCTACACGTGGGGAGGGGTAGCAATGAGGAAAATGGTTGCGCGTGGAGCGCTAATCGGATGCGGCTTGGTCGCGATTGTGCTCGCGGGAGGAGCAAGCCGAATCTGGAAGTAGCGAGAAGAGGTCGGAAAGAACTCGACCCCGGATCAGTCGATCTGGAGTCTATGGGTCAAACGGCTCGGACGGTGGCGGTCTGCCGCCAAAGTGTCTACTCGGTCCACCCATCTTCTATTGGATCGCCACCGCCACTTGCCGTTCTGCTGCGGTACGGACGCCCTCAGTCCACGACGGCTCCCTCAAGCTGGCTGAATGCGACATGCTGAAGCGCGCGCCGCAGTCTCTTGCTCTAACTGCCGCAGGCGGAGCTGCCGCAGTCGTCGCGCTCTTGGTCGGAGCCAGTCATCAAGTCCTCGACCTGGTCGTCATTGGCACCGCGCTTGTCGTTGGCGATCTCTTCGATCTTCGGCCGGCGGGCCGCGCAAGCATTCCAGTGGGCTTCGCAGTCGTTGTTGTATTGTTGCGTGCCGCTACACCGCGAGAATTCATCACGGTCATCTTCGTAACGGCAGTGGTGGCAGCAGCGCTACGTGCGGAGCCACAGCTAATTGGAGCGCGCGTTTTCCTCCTAACCGAGATCCTGACGGCAGGGCTACTCGCCGGTGCAGTCTTCCGTGTCATCCTCGGATCGACGAGCGCAAATTCGAGAATCGGCGTGCTATCGGCTCTCGCTGGGGCCGCGATTGCACAGATACTCGTTATCGATCTCGTCGCATTCCAAAGGGACCATCGATTGGCCGCCGTCGGACGCCGGGGTGCCGACGTTGCGGTGGTTACGAGCGGCATCTTGATGGCCGTCGGCTACGGCGGCTTGGGAGGTCAAGGTCGGCTCGGTCTCTGGGGTCCCTTGCTATTCTCGATTCCCCTCTTCGCCGCTTGGTATTCATTCGAGTTGCTCAGACGGACTCGCCGCACGTTTCGTCAAACGGTTCGCGCCCTGGGTATCGCTCCTGAGCTTGGCGGCTTAACAAGGTCGGGCCATATCGAACGCGTCGCCACCCTCTCTGTATCGCTAGGTCAGGAGCTAGGGGTGACGGCTGGTCAACTCGAGGACCTGGAGACGGCGGCCTGGCTCCACCACCTCGGAGCCGTGTGCATCGATGATCCGACTCCCGGTGAGCAACCCGATGCAATGGAAGTGGCTCGCGCCGGTGCAAAAATGTTGCGCACGAGCCACGCGCTAGCGAGCGCCGGCGACATTGTGGCTTCGGAGCCCAGTCTGCACCGGCCGCCGCATCTCGATTCGGAGCCGGCGTCGGCTCTCCTCGGCCAGATACTGAAAGTCGCCAGCGCCTACGACGAGCTAACTGAAGGTGACGATGCGCACGCTTCATGGGCTGTTGAGGCGCTTTTCACTGGCCCGGCCTATGTCTATGACGGGCGAGTCCTGACTGCGCTCGAGCGGGTTCTCTCGAAGCGTGGCCATCTTTCGAGATGAGCATCGGCGTTCGAGCTCGGCGACTCGCGTAGTAAGCGAGTTCACAGATGCCGACCGATATCACCAGGTCCCCGAACGAGACAATGGTGTCAAATGGCTTTGGGAACAGGATTCGGTCTCCGAGAAAGGAGAGCAGGTCACCTCCCATCGCTTGCCGATGCTTCACGGTCTGTTCAACGGGCTTGAAGATTCGATTGCCATGAGAATCGTTGCCGATCGGCTTTGTCGGCATCCCAAGATTCAATCCAATCACGAGCGCGTTCATTGCCACCCCGATCGCGATAACGCCGAAGCCGCGGGTCGCGATGTTGGATATGCAGAAGGCGAGAATTAACGCATACGACAACATCAAGAGCGCGTACCCGACCGTCTCGATCTGGTTACGCGGGAATGTGATGTACTCGAGCACCGCTTGAATGACGAGGCCAAGCAGCAGTAGCGGTGCTCCGAGCGGTCGGAGCGTTCCGATTTGCCTCGGGCTGCCGCGAGTAACGGCAACAACAAGACCAGCTGACAGAGCCGTGACTAAAAGAAGCCACACGCCTAACGGTATCGACCTTCGGGGTGGAGTGGATTGCATACGATCGCCCTATGGCTGACGTGCTGTACGAGGTTCGCAACTCAGTTGCCCGAATCACGATCAACCGACCGGATCGTCGCAACGCGATGTCTGCCGGGGTCCTGGACGGCCTGAACGAATCTCTCGATACCGCATCGCGCGACCAGTCGGTGAGAGTCGTCGTAATCGCTGGAGCTGGAGACCGCGCTTTTTCGGCGGGTGCTGACCTCGGCGGGATGGCGCCGGAAACGTCGATGATCAATGCACACGACGCGCGCGGCCTAATCGCGGCGATCTTTCGAAAGCTCTGGAAACTAAACAAGCCGTCGGTGGCTAGCGTGAGGGGTTTCGCGCTGGCGGGGGGTTTTGGACTGGCTTTGGCCTGCGACTTTGTCGTTGCAGCGTCTGATGCTCAGTTCGGGACACCAGAGATCAATGTGGGCCTCTGGCCTTACATGATCACTGTGCCGCTCCTGCGTTCGATGCCGCCCCGCTATGCCCTCGAACTAATGGCGACTGGTCGACGCGTGCAGGCGGATGAAGCGCAGCGCATCGGATTTGTGAACCGTGTAGTTGCGGTCGATGAATTGGATAGCACTGTTAACGAACTCGCGACCACACTTGCTTCCAAGTCGCCTCTCATCATGAGACTTGGCAGACAGTCCTTCTATCGGGTCCTTGGCATGGACGCCGACGCGGCGCTCGACTATCTCCAATCGATGCTCACCCTAACGGTCTCCAGTGATGACACTGCCGAGGGCCTTGCTGCGTTCGCCGACGGGCGTCAGCCGGAGTGGCGAGGAAGCTAAAAGAGACACCATCCAGCAGCACTCGTGACGCTTAAGTCGCACCTTTCTTTGTGCGACACCCGTAGTAATCGCGCTGATGGATCGCTAGTTTCCTCGCTAAGGGATGCCGCACCGGGGCGCGGCAGAGCGGGGGAGCGTATGACGAATCCGGGGGGGCCGGAATCGTCGGACGAGGGCCAATTAGCGACCCTCATCGCGCAGTATCGAGACGACGCCCTGCGGGTGGCTCGACGACTCGTACGGACTCAACATGAGGCTGAGGACCTGGCTCAAACAGCCATTCTGAACGTACTCCTGCGCGCAAACAACATTGAGGACACCGCAAACGTCAAGGCATACCTACTGGCATCTGTCCGCAACCTCTGGCGTAACCAGCTGCGCCAACAAGGCCGGCGACGCTTTGTCGGGGCCGACGCCGCTGACTCATTGCCCTCCAGCGATCTGGGCCCAGAGGAACAGGCACTGAATGCACTGGATGCGGCGCTGGCTCGGGCGGCCTTCTCATCGCTATCGGCAACCAGCCAACGGATCCTCGCTCTTCGCTACGTGGACGGCTTGGGATTCTCTGAACTCGCGGACCAGCTTGGAATATCAGAAGTCGCTGCGCGCCAACGAGCGCATCGAGCGCGAGAGGAACTCGTCGGAGCCTGCATCGAACGAACATCCCTCGTGGGTGATGTCGGGGCGTGTTCGTCCGTACGCTCACGACTCGGTCGCTATCTGCGAGGACGGTTAAGCCGAAAGTCCCGCGCTGCAATCGCGCTTCACCTCGGCGCCTGCGAGGCCTGCGAGCGGTGTTACAGAGAAGTGGTTGACCTATACGGGCATCTACTGATTCGGTCGGGGGAGTAGTCCCGAATGCGCGACCAAGAGACCGAGATAGTCGTTCAATCGACACGGAGTTCGAGCTCCCGGCAGTGGCGGCTTCGCGGTTGGGCTCTCGTAACGCTTGCCGCGTCGATCGTGAGTGCAGGATTCGGTCTCTCGTCGGCTCAAGCGATACCCATCGGAGTCTTCGTGGGACTCGGGGCCACTCTGGTTGCCGCCGAACACCGAGACCGGCTGTTCGGCGACGAAACGTCTGTCAGCGGCAGCATCGTTGTCGGGATGGCGGCGGTCGTCGCCTTCTCCAAGGGACCATGGTTGGCCGGACCGGTGCTCTGTGCCGCTATGGCTGGTCTCTACTGGCCGCACCTCCGGACGTTTGCGTTCTCGAGGGTGGCAATCAACGCCGCATCCATGGGCCTCGCAGCTGGCGCGGCCGCGTCGGTGTTTCATGCCACCGGCGTCAGCGCGATCGCGTTCGATGCTCCCTTCGTAGGGGCCGGCGTCCTCGCCCTCGTCGCTTTTTGGTTTGTGAACAGCACCGTTCTTGGCGTCGCAGTAGGCGTAATACAAGATCGAAGATGGTGGTCAGTCTCGCTGGAGCTTGTTAGGTCAGACCTGAGTCTGCTGCCGTTCGCTATGGCTGGCCTGATTGGCGGGTATCTCATCCTGCGGTCTGCGTTTTGGGTGGGCTGGCTCACACTCTTGCCGATCTTGCTACTCGTCGATCTCGTCGTCATTCGGAGGAGTGTGTATTGGTTCCGTGGTCACGTGCGAGCAATAGTCGCAACGCTGGCAGTGACTGCAGTCGTCACGTCTGCTTGGATCGATAAGCCGCACGTCGGTTACGCACTTCTTGTCGTGGTAGGGCTCGCCGTTGGCGGCGTCCTGTTGCTTGATCGCGCACGCACGGGTATTGCCTACGGACCCGAAGTTGTCTGCCTCGGTTGTGCAGCCGTCGAGTTTCATCGCAGCGCGCCCCTCTTCGCGCCGCTCGTAGTCGGACTGGCAACGGGCCTCGCGCTGGCAATCTGTGCCCGGAGGACTCACTCGATACTTGGAGATCCAAGTCGGGCCGCGCTAGCCGCGTTGGCAGTCGCGTGTGCCGGGAGCCTGCTTCCAGCCTTTCTTGGTGTGTCGCTCTATGGGTCGTTGCTCATCGGGCTGGCCAGCGGCTTGGCCGCATTGATCGGATGGCACGCGGTGCCGGCGCTGTCACTAGTTGCTGCGGTTGGTCGAAATGCTTGGCGGCCCGCCGCGGACCTTGTTCTTATCGATGCCGGCCTCTTCGTGACCGCAGGTCTAGGGGGCGCTCTTTGCGGCTGGGCGTCGCTCGAAGCCGGGCTTGCCGGCCTGACAGCGTCACTCTGTGTCGTTGAGTTCGCAATGGTGATGGTCAGCAATCGGCGCTTTCGCGAGCCAGCACATCGCGCGCTGACCGATGCCGCGCTCGAAGACGTCGTGCGGAGCGCGCTGCTGGACCTTCCGGCATCGCGGCTGCCAGACGACTTGTAGGGTTTTCGGTGCGGCACGTGCCAGGATGATCCTGTGAAAGACGATTCAAAGGCTGGTGCCAGGAACGCTCCGCCGGCTGCCGGCACCGAGCTTCATGACTGGGGGCCGCTCATTGCCGACCTAGAGCAGCGTCGAAGTCGTGCGCTTGACATGGGCGGCCCGGAGCCTGTCGCCCGCCAGCATTCACTCCACAAGCTCACGGTTCGAGAGCGACTTGATCTCTTGATTGACGCGGGTACCTGGGTTGAATACGGACAGCTCGCCGACAGCATGGATGCCAGCTACGAGGGGCGTTACCTGGCTGCCGACGGAGCCGTGACTGGAATCGGGCGGATCGACGGCCGACCCGTGGCCGTTGCCGCATATGACTTCACGGTGCTCGCCGGCTCGATGGGTCGAGTTGGCGAGCAGAAGATCAAGCGGATGCGCGAGTTGGCGATAAGGCAGCGGATCCCCATGGTCTGGCTTCTCGACTCAGCAGGAGCGCGGATACAAGCACAGAGCGGCTCGACCTTCGCGGGAATGGGCGACCTGTTCCGCGAGCAGGTGACGATGAGCGGCGTCGTTCCAATGGTGGCGGCGATGTTGGGTCATTGCGCGGCCGGCACTGCATACATCCCAGGGCTGGCCGATTTCGTGCCGATGGTGAAGGGGACGTCGTCCATGGCGCTTGGAGGTCGCCACCTGGTCAAGGCGGCAGTTGGCGAGGATGTGACCGAAGAGGAGATGGGCGGTTCCGCTGTCCACACCAAGATCTCAGGCTGCGCCGACCTCGAGGTCGCCGATGACCGTGAGTGCCTCGAGACCGTTCGCGAGTACCTGTCCTTCTTTCCATCGAACAATCGAGAGCAACCACCCGTCCGGGCCACAAGCGATTCGGTCGAGCGCCAGGTCAAGGAGCTGTACGACATCGTTCCGACGGCGCCACGTCGCGCTTACGACGCCAGACATGTTGTGCGGGCCGTCGTCGACGATGGGCACGCCTTCTGGATCAAGCCCGAATGGGCGAAGAATCTCGTGACGGCGCTGGCACGAATCGGAGGCCATCCAATCGGAGTGCTCGCGAACCAGCCGATGGTCCTCGGCGGCGCGCTGGACGTGAACGCGGCGGACAAGGCCGCCCGCTTTGTCTGGTTGTGCGATGCGTTCAACATCCCTCTCGTGTTCCTGCACGACGTTCCGGGCTTTATCGTCGGGTCGGCGGTGGAGCGCCAGGGCATCATCCGACACGGAGCAAAGATGCTCTTCGCGGTATCAGAGGCCACCGTGCCGAAGATCAGTGTCGTCATGCGAAAGAGCTACGGCGCCGGCTACTTCGTCATGAACGGGTTCGGCTATGAGCCCGACTACCTCGTCGCCTGGCCGACGGCTGAGATCGCAGTGATGGGTCCCGACGGGGCTGTCAACATCATCCACCGGAGGACACTCGAAGCGGTGCCGGAAGACCAGCGGGCTGAGAAACGCCTCGAGCTCGCGGAGGAGGTGCGGCGGAACATTGATCCCTTCGTTGCCGCGGGTCACGCCCTCGTCGACGACGTCATCGATCCTGCCGAGACCCGGGCTGCGATCTGGCGGGGTCTCGAGCTTTCGCGCGACAAGCAGATCGTCCGACCGTGGCGGAAGCACGGCGTGATGCCGGTCTGACGCTCCGACGACGCGCGTTCGTCGAACCCAGCGGTGCTCGTAGGGCCCGGCGCTCGTCTCGGGTCACGAGTCCTGAACAATCCGTGTCAGGATCGGGACGCTAACCTCCTGTCCCCGTGCACGAGATCCGCGCAGAGATCACCGCGAACGTGTGGCAGGTGCTCGTCGATGAGGGTCAGATGGTCGCCGAGGGCGATGAGATCGTCATCCTCGAATCGATGAAGATGGAGATCCCGGTAGCGACCGAAGTGCCGGGCGTGGTTCGCGAGTTGCACGTTCAGCCGGAGGACGTGGTCCAAGAAGGCGACCTCATCGCGCTTATCGACGAGTCATGACGTGCCAATCCGATGGGAACGCGACGATGACGTCGGGATCGCGGTTATCGATCGCCCGGAGCGCAGCAACGCCCTGAGCGCCGAACTGTGCGAAGAGCTGCACGGTCATCTCGACGCCGATGGCGATCTGCGCGCGGTCGTGATCACGGGTGCGGGCGACAGGGCGTTTTGCGCCGGCGCGGACCTGGCTCGCCGCAGATCTGATGTGGGGGTTCTCGGGCACGGAGGCGGGGACACCTTCCGCCCCGCGTTCGACGCGTTGCTGGCCTCCATCGTCGGCTACCCCAGCCCGGTGATTGCCGCCATCAATGGCACCGCCCTTGGTGCGGGGATGCAGCTCGCGGTGGCGTGTGATCTCCGTGTTGTCGCCGAACACGCGACCTTCGGGATCCCGTCCGGCCGGCTCGGTGTGCTGTTGAGCTCAACGAACATCTGGCGTCTCGCGACACTGGTCGGACAGGCGATGGCGCGAGATCTCTTGCTCACGGCGCGGATCCTCGACATTGAAGAGGCACACCGTGTCGGCCTCGTGCAGCGCCGCACCGACAACGCACTGGAGAGCGCCAAGGTGCTGGCCGCTGAGTTGACCGCGCTCGCTCCGTTGTCGAGCGTCGGGCACAAGCGGGCGCTCAACCTCGTTGCCGAGGCACACGCCCTCGCTCCGCCGGCCCGAGCAGAGATCGAATTGCTCGAAGCCGCGGCCTTCCGGAGTGCTGACCTGCAGGAGGGCCTTACCGCCTTTGCTGAGAAGCGCCGGCCGCACTTCCAGGGGGCGTGAGACGCCGGCGCGTCAGCGTCGCGACTGCTCACCGGATCCCGGCTCGGACGGCCTAGTAATTGGACGGCAGAACGCGCTCGAGATACGAGTAGAAGACGAACAGGGCGACGGCGAACGGGATGACACCGGCTAGCCAGTTCGTCCAGCGCGGATGCCGGTGAAACCCGAGCCACCACAGCCCGCCGATCAGAGCGGCGATGATCCCGGTGAGGACGGTCGGGAGCTTCGAGCCGGGATCGCCCGAGAGTCCGGTCTCGGCGAGCTTGCTTCGTCGTGGAAGCCCAACCGGTGGCGGCAGCGGCGCCGGACTGTCGAGGGCGGCCTTGACCACGAGACGCTGCGCGGCCGAGTACTTCGGGTTGCAGGTCGTGAGGGTCAGGGTCGCCGGCCGTGCAGGATCCGGGTCGAGAACGGCGACGTTGCTCGGATCGACGACCAGCTGCTGGAAGACACGGTACGTGAAGAAGCCCTGAAGCGTTCGCAGTCTGACCTCGTCACCCGTCGAGAGCTGATCGAGGTTGCCAAACGGAGCGCCGTAGGTCGTCCGGTGACCGGCGATCGCCGAGTTGCCCTGCTGTCCGGGCAGCGGCGTGGCTGGGTAGTGGCCCGGTCCCTTACGCAGGTCGTCGCGGCCTATTCCGTTGACGACGATGTCGTCCAGGCCGATCTTGGGGATCTGAATCCGCGCGACCGCGTCACCGGTCGGCGGCAGCGGCGGCGACAGGGTGGTCGTCGTCGTCGGCGTTGTCGGCGCCTTGGCCTTGGCCGACGCCTTATGGAGCGCGGCGTCGAACTGGTTCCGGAGTCGACTTTGCTGCTGGGACGTGTAGATGCCGGTGCCCCAGAGCTGGTACGCGACAAAGAGGAGGATGAGGATGCCCGCGGTCAGGAGGGTCCGACCGAGGGCGGCGGCGGCTCGGCGCAAGGCACTGATCCTACGATCGGAACAACGAGGGGTTGCGGTTCGCCGCCAGCACGGGGCTCTCCGTAGACTCACGACACCCGCTCTTCGGAGACGCTGTGCAGCCCGTCGTCCGCTTGCGTTCCGCCGTGTGCCTCCTCGGTCGCTTTCCGGCACTGGCCGGCGTGGACCTGGACGTCCTCGACGGGGAGGTGGTGCTGCTCTCCGGTGGGAACGGCGCCGGCAAGACGACCCTGCTGCGCTTGCTCGCCGGCCTCGTCCCTCTTCACTCCGGGACCGGGGAGGTGCTCGGACACGACCTCACCATCGACCGGCGGGCCCACCGACGCCTGGTTGGTCTCGTCGGGCATGAAACCGGCTGCTACGACGACCTCACCGTCACCGAGAACCTTCGGTTCGCCGCCCGGGCGGCCGGCGTCGAGGACCCGCACGAGCAGTCGGTGATCGACCAAGTCGGTCTCGGGCCGCTCGCCGACGTTGTCCATCGCAAGCTGTCCGCGGGACAGCGGCGACGCCTGGCGCTCGCGGTCGCACTCGTCCGCAACCCGCGTCTCCTGCTGCTCGACGAGCCGCACGCTGGACTCGACGCGGAGGGGCGGGCCACGCTCGACCAGGTGCTCGCGGGCGCGGCGGCGTGCGACCGTTCGATCGTGCTCGCTTCGCACGAGCTCGAACGAGCACGGCCTCTCGCCTCACGTGAGGTGGTGCTCACCGCCGGCCAGGCGCACGGCATCGCGCCGCAGCGCGCGCCCGACGCCCGAGAGCGCACCGACCCCGCGCCGGCGCGGCGACCCGAGCCGCAGGCCGGCGATCGGAGTCTGCGGTGAGCTTGCTCCAGGAGGCGATGCTCGTCGCGGGGAAAGACCTGCGGATCGAGGCCCGCTCGCGGGTCACGGCGCAGCAGATCCTGCCGTTTGGGCTCGTCGTCTTACTGCTGTTTGCCTTCGCGCTCGATCCGGACCGGGGGGTGCTCACACGAGTCGCCCCGGGCCTGTTCTGGGTCACCGTTCTGTTGGGCACCCTCTTGGCTGTCGGTCGTGCCTTCGCCATCGAGTCCGAGAACGGAGCCCGCGACGGCCTCCGGCTGACCGGGCTCGACAGCGCCGCGCTCTTCCTCGGCAAGGCAGGCGCCGTCGCTGTCGAGCTCGCGGCCCTCGAGGTCCTCTTGACGGCGGGCGTGGTCGTGCTCTTCAACGTCGGGTTGGCCGGCCTCGCGCCGTTGGTCCTGGCCACGCTGACCGCGACCGTCGGTCTGGCTGCCACCGGTACCCTCTACGGCGTCCTGGCCGCAGGGCTGCGCGTGCGCGAGACGCTGCTGCCGGTGCTCCTGCTACCGGTGGTCGCCCCCGTTCTCCTGGGGGCCAGCCGAGCGTGGGAGGCCGCCATCGACGGCGCCACGGGTGACGCGTGGCCCTGGGTCGCGCTGTTGGGGATCTTTGCCGTGCTGTTCACAGGCATCGGGATGCTGGCCTTCGGGCCGCTCCTGGAGGAGTCATGACGCTGCTGAATCCCAGGCTCAGCCGAGCGCTCGGTTGGCTCTCGCTGGCGGCCATCGCGGTGCTGGCCGTGTTCGGCCTCTGGGTCGCGCCTCCGGACCGGGTCCAGAGCGACGCTCAGCGGCTGATGTACCTCCACGTCCCGGCGGCCTGGATCGCGTACCTCGCATTCGGCATCACCGCGTTGGCATCGGCGCTGTACCTCTGGCGGCGCACCCGCTCGCCGGTCTGGGACCGGCTCGCCGGCGCCTCGGCGGAGCTCGGCGTCGTGTTCACCGGCCTCACGCTCGTCCTGGGGTCGCTGTGGGGCCGACCCGTGTGGGGGGTGTGGTGGGCGTGGGACGCCCGGCTCGTCACCACCGCGGTGCTGTTCTTCCTCTATGTCGGCTACCTGGCGCTGCGGCGGGTGCCCACCTCGCTCGAGGCGCGAGCCAAGCGGAGCGCGATCGCCGCCCTCGTCGCGTTCGTGGACGTGCCGATCGTCCACTTCTCGGTTGACTGGTGGCGGACCCTCCATCAGCAGGCCACGGTTTTCACCCCCAGCCTGAACGCCCACATCCACGGCGTGATGGCGTTCACGCTCTGGTGGGGCGTCCTCGCCTTCACCCTCCTCTTCGTGTACCTCCTGGACCGGCGTTACCGGCTCGAGGCGCTCGAGGAAAACATCGAAGCCCGGGAGCTCGAGCGCGCGATCGAGGAACGGCTCCACGGCGCCGGCATGACCGCGCCACCGGAGCAGATCGAAGTGGGAGCCGGCCGATGAAGTTCGCCGAGTACGTGATCGGTGGCTGGGCGCTGACCGGTGGCGTCTTGGCGGCGTACTGGCTCCGGCTCGGCGCCCGCATCCGGCGCGCCGAGCGCCTAGACCGAGGCGCATGAAGCACCGTCGCCGTCGCACCTACGTCGCGATCGCCATGTGCGTCGGTGCGCTTGCGGCGATCATCGCCTTGGTCGTCGTGCTCTCCCAGAACATCCAGTACTTCCGGACGGTCTCGGAGGCGGTCGCGCATCGCCAGGACAGCTCTCGCTTCCGCATGGCGGGCGCAGTCGTGAACGGCTCCATCGTCCCGACTCGGGCCGGCGTCGACTTTCGCGTGACCGACGGGAAGGCAACGGCACGGGTGGTCCAGCACGGCGACCCGCCCCAGCTCTTCAAGGACGGCGCCCCGATCGTCTGCGAGGGCCACTGGGCCGCCAACGGGAGCTTCGCGTCGGACCGGATCTTGATCAAGCACGGCAGCGACTACCGGCCGCCGGCCGTGAAGCAGTCGTCGGCAGGCGGCCGATGAAGGCGTCGCTCGGGATCTTGGGCGTCGCCCTCGGCGCGAGCGCGGCCGGGCTCGGGATCGTCACGCTGGCCCGGGGGCTCTGGTCCCACGACGATCACCTCTTGACCGTGGGCCGCCGGTTCCTGTTCGCCGTGCTCGCCGCCGCCGCCGTCGCCGCCGGGGCGATGGAATGGGCGCTGCTCACCCACGACTTCTCGCTGCGGTACGTGGCGGAGAACAACGCCCGGGCGACCCCGCTCCTCTTCACCGTCACCGGCCTCTGGGCCGCGTTAGAGGGCTCGATCCTCCTGTGGACGCTCGTGCTCGGGGGCTACCTGGCGTACATGGCGCACCGGTTCCGAGCCCGGGCCACCGATCCGGTGGTGGCCTGGGCGAACCTCGTCGGGCTCGTCGTGGCGCTGTTCTTCTTCGCGCTCATGCTCGGGCCCGCGAACCCGTTCCGGACGCTGAGCTCGGCGCCGGCTGACGGTCGCGGTCCGAACGCCTTGCTGCAGGACCACCCCCTGATGGCGTTCCACCCGCCGCTGCTCTATCTCGGGCTCGTCGGCTTCACGGTCCCGTTCGCGTTCGCGGCGGCCGCACTCATCACCGGCCGCTTCGGTGAGGGCTGGCTCGAGGACACGCGCCGCTCGACGCTCTTCGCCTGGGGCTGCCTGGGGGTCGGCATCATCCTCGGGGCCTGGTGGAGCTATGAGGTGCTGGGCTGGGGCGGGTTCTGGGCCTGGGACCCAGTCGAGAACGCCGCCCTCCTGCCGTGGCTGACCGCCACGGCGTTCCTCCACTCGGTGATCGTCCAGGAACGCCGCGGGATGCTCCGAGTCTGGAACCTCTCGCTGGTCCTGGCGACCTTCTGCCTCACGATCCTCGCCACCTTCCTCACCCGCAGCGGCGTGCTCAACTCGGTCCACTCGTTCACCGAGTCCGGCATCGGGCCGTGGCTGCTCGTGTTCCTGGCGATCGTCGCTGCCGTCGGCGTCGGCCTCATCGCCTGGCGCGGGGACCGGCTGCGCTCACCCGGGCGCATCGACGCCCCCGTGTCCCGAGAGTCGGCGTTCCTGGTCAACAACCTGCTCTTCGCCGGGCTCGCCTTCGTCGTCCTCCTCGGCACCGTGTACCCGCTACTGGCCGAGGCGCTGCAGGGCCGCCAGCTCTCGGTCGGGGAGCCGTACTTCAGCCGGATGACCACGCCGCTCGGGATCGCGCTGCTGCTGCTCATGGCCGTGGCGCCCGCGCTGCCGTGGCGGGCGTCGACGGCCGAGGTCCTCCGCCGGCGCTTGATCGTCCCCGCCTACGCAGGCGCGGCGACGATGCTCGTGGCCCTGGCGCTCGGCACCCGAGGCGTCACGACGGTGCTGGCCTTCGGGCTCGCCGCCTTCGCGGTCGCCGGCGTGGCGCGCCAGTTCGTCGTCGGTGTCGCGGCGCGTCGCCGGGCCGAGGCCGAGCGCTGGCCGAGAGCGTTGCGACGGACGGTGGGTGGGAACCCGCGCCTCTACGGCGGCCTCGTCGTGCACGTGGGCGTGGTCTGCATCGCCCTGGCCCTGGCCGGGTTCGGGGCCTTCACGACGAAGCGCGAGGTGCAGCTCGCCCGGGGCCAGTCGGCCACGGTGAGCGGGTATCGGCTCACCTACGTCGGGTCCCGCACGGTGCGGAGCGCGCAGAAGACGAGCGTGAAGGTGCTCGTCGCCATTCACCACGACGGCAGCAGCCTCGGCGTGTACGCCCCCGCGATCTCCACCTTCCCGAACACCGCCGAGGGCATCGGGACGCCCTCGGTGCGGTCGGGGTTGCTGCGCGACGTCTACCTCACCGTCGTGTCGACCCCGAACCAGCGCGGTCGGGTGACGATCGGCGTCGGCATCAACGCGATGGTGGTGTGGCTCTGGATCGGCGGCGGCGTGGTCGCGGTCGGGACGGGGATCGCGCTGTCGCCCCGCCTCCGTCGGCGGGCCCGGTTGCCGCTCGAGGTGCCGGCCCGGGATCCGGTCGCGGACCCGCGGCCCGAGGAGCCCGAGGTCGTGCCGGTATGAGCCATCCCGCCCGGTGGGCCGCCGTCGCCGTGGGCGTGACCGTGGCGGCCTTCGGGATCGTGCTCGCCACCCAGGTCGGGACCAACCCGCAGGCCGCGACCGAGCGGAGCCAGCTGGTCGGGAAGCGGGCGCCCACCTTCACCGCGCACACCTTCGACGGCCAGACGCTCTCGACCCAGAGCCTGGCGGGGAAGCCGCTGCTCGTGAACTTCTGGAACTCGTGGTGCATCCCGTGCCAGCAGGAGCTGCCGTCGCTCCGGCAGTTCGCGCAGCGCCACGCCGGCGACTCGAGCTACGTGCTGCTCGGCGTGGTCCGAGACGACACGACGGACGCCGCCCGGCAGTACGCGAGCGCCGAGGGGATGACCTGGCCGCTCGCGGCTGACCCCGGCGCCGCCCTCTCCCTGGCCTTCGGGACGCGTGGCCAGCCGGAGACCTACGCCATCTCCCCGAGCGGCGTGATCGCCGGCGCCGAGATCGGACCGGCGTCGGTCGGCACCCTCGAGACGCTGCTCGCGGCGGCGCGAGCGGTCCGGTGACGACGCGAGGGGCTCTCAGCTGGGCCGGCCTCGCCGCCGTCGTCGTCGCCGCGCTGGTGTGGGCGGCGTGGCCCAGCTCGGGGTCCCGGACGGCGGCGCAGCGCGCCCACGAGCTCGGCACCGAGCTCCGGTGCCCCGACTGCCAGGCCCTCTCCGTCGCCGACTCGTCGAGCAGCACGGCCCGAGCGATCCGAGCCGACCTGCAGCGGCGGACGGCGGCCGGCGAGTCCGACGCCACGATCCGCCAGGTCTACGTCAACCGCTACGGCGAATCGATCCTCTTGAAGCCGTCCGGCAGCGGGTTCGGGATCCTGGTGTGGGGCCTGCCCGTGGTCGCGGTGGCGCTGGCCGTCGCCGGCCTCGGCTTTGCGTTCGCGCGGTGGCGTCGCCAGCCCCGCCTGCGCGCGACGCCCGCCGACGAGGTGCTCGTCGAGCGGGTCCGCAGCGGGTGAGCTGATGACCGAGGTCACGGAGCCGGCCGCCGAGGGGCGCGAGGGCCTCGAAGCCGAGCGCGACTTCCTGCTCCGGTCGCTCGACGACCTCGAGGCCGAGCGCGCCGCCGGCGGGATCGACGCCGAGTCGTACGCCCGCCTCCACGACGACTACACCGCCCGCGCCGCGGCCGTGATCCGCCAGCTGCGGGACGGTGTCGACGCGCTGCCGGCGCCGCCGACGAAGTCGATCCGGCGGCGGGCGCTGATCCTGGCCGCGGTGCTCGGGTTCGCCACGCTCGCGGGGATCGCGCTCGCCGCCGCGCTCGGCGCCCGCCTCCCGGGCCAGACCTCCTCGGGCAACAGCGCCGTGCGCACCGGCTCCGCCGCCGACACGGCCACGGCGGCCCGGCAGGCGCTCCAGGCCGCGGTGGCCCGCAACCCGCAGGACGTCCAGGCCCGGCTCCTCCTCGCCAGCGCGCTCGAGCAGGGCAACGACCTGGCCGGCGCCCTCGCCCAGTACGACCAGATCACGAAGATGGACCCGTCGAACGCCGAGGCCGAGGCCCAGGCCGGCCGCATCCTCTACCTGACCGCCCAGGCGTCCCCCGCGAACGCGGCGCGGCTCGTGAGCCTCAGCCGGGCTCGGCTCGACCACGCCGTGCAGCTGAACCCCCAGTACCCCGACGCCCACTTCTTCCGTGCCATCGTGCTCGCCAACGAATTCCAGGACTTCGTGGGCGCCCAGAACGAGTGCCAGCGCTACCTGGTGTTGGCCCCGAACGGCCAGTACGCGGAGCCGGTGCGCCAGCTCCTCGCCCAGGTGACCAACGCCCTGACGGGACCCCCCGCCACGTCCGCTCCGAGAGGAAAGGCCAAGCCGTGACCGCACCCCCTGCCCACCAGATCGACGACTCGAAGGGTTACCGCGCCACCATCGACACCGACCGCGGCGGCATGACCCTGGAGCTCGACCCCCAGCTGGCCCCGAACACGGTCAACAACTTCGTGGCCCTGGCCCGCCAGGGCTACTACGACGGGCTCACGTTCCATCGCGTGGTCCCCGAGTTCGTGATCCAAGGTGGGTGCCCGGAGGGCACCGGGCGCGGCGGCCCCGGCTACAAGTTCGCCGACGAGCCCGTTCGTGGCGAGTACACGCTCGGCGCGGTCGCGATGGCGAACGCGGGCCCGGACACGAACGGCTCACAGTTCTTCATCTGCATCGACGACTGCACCACCAAGCTCGCCAAGTCCTACAACCTCTTCGGTCACGTCGTCGACGGGGTCGACGTTGCCCAGTCGATCGCGGTGGGCGACGTGATCCGATCGGTCACCGTCGAGGAGCACGACCGCTGACATGATGCGCCGGTGCGTGAGCGCCGGCTCCGGCCGCCCGGCCCCCTCGACCTGACCCTGACCCTCGGCCGGCTCCGCCACGGACGGCAGGACCCGTGCCTGCGCCTCGGCTCGGGCACGGCGTGGCGGGCCACGCGCACGTCGGCGGGGGCGGCCACCCTGGCGCTGACCGCCGAGGGCGGCGAGATCGCCGCGCAGGCGTGGGGTCCCGGTGCGGACGCCGCGCTCGAGCAGCTCCCCGAGCTCCTCGGCTTCGACGACGACCCCACCGGGTTCGGGCCCGCGCCCGGCCTCGTGCGCGACCTGCACCGCCGGCGGCCGGGGCTGCGGCTCGGGCGGACGGCCGCCGTCGTCGAGACGCTCGTCCCCACCGTCGTCGCGCAGCGGGTCACCGGCGTCGAGGCCGCTCGGTCGTACGGGAGCCTGGTCCGACGCCACGGCGAGCCGGCGCCGGGCCCCTGCGGGCTGCTCGTGCCGCCCGCCCCCGACGTCCTGGCGGCGCTCCCGTACTGGGCGTTCCACCGGTGTGGGATCGAGCAGCGGCGGGCCGAGACGATCCGGCGCGTCGCGGCGCGCGCGTCGCGGTTGGAGGCCGCGACGGCGCTCGCGCCCGGCGAGGCGACGCTCCTGCTGACGGCGGTGCCGGGGATCGGCGCGTGGAGCGCGGCCAAGGTGGCCCAGGCCGCGCTCGGCGACCGCGACGCCGTCTGCGTCGGCGACTACAACCTGCCTCACCTCGTGGGGTGGGCGCTCGCCGGGGAGCGGCGCGCCACCGACGAGCGGATGCTCGAGCTGCTCGCGCCGTACCAGGGCCAGCGGGCGCGCGTCGTCCGCCTCCTCGAGTTGTCCGGGCGCTACCCGCCGCGCCGCGCGCCGCGCGCGGCGCTCCGGTCGTTCGCGGACTGGTGAGGCGATGGGGAGCGTCCGCCCGCCCGCTCGTAGCATGCCGGCGATGGACACCGGCCTGTTCGGTCCCGACAGCGTGGCCTGGCGGCTCCACGCCGACCCCGCCATGCTCGCCGGGGGGCTGCGGGCCCTGCTCGTCCAAGCGCTCGAGCCGCGGGCCATGGCCGGAGTCGACCAGCACAGCCGCTACCGGGTCGACCCGTGGGGCCGGCTCCAGCGCACCACCGAGTTCGTGTTCCTGACCACCTACGGCGACCACGCCACCGCCGAGGCGGCCTGCGAGAAGGTCCGGCGGGTGCACGAGCGGGTGCAGGGCCTGGACCCCACCACCGGGCGCTGGTACCGGGCCAGCGACCCGGACCTGCTGCTCTGGATCCACGCCGTCGAGGTGCACTCCTTCGTCGTCGCCTACCGCGCGTACGCGGGCCGGCTCGACGACGAGGACGCCGACCGCTACGTGTCCGAGATGGTGCGGGTGGCCGAGCGGGTCGAGCTCCCGGTCGGCCTGGCCCCCCGCACGATGGGCGAGGTGCGCGAGTACCTCCGATCGGTCGACGGGCTCGAGGTCACGCCGGCGGCTCGGGAGGGCCTGCGGATGATCTTCTTCCCGCCGATGCCGCTGCCCCTCCGACCGCTGTGGGCGATCCCGGCCATGGCCACGCTGGCGATCCTGCCCCGCGTGGCGCGCCGGCTCTACGGCCTGCCCTGGCCGGCGCCGGTCACGCTCCCGGTGCGGGCGAACGTGTTCGCGCTGACCCGGGTGATGAACACGCTCCTGCCCCGGGCTCCGATCATCCGCCGGGCTCGGGCCCGCGTCGCCGCCTGAGCCACGGCGCGGTCGGGGGCGTCACCTCGACGCCGGTGCCGACGCAGAGTTCGCCGGCTGCGGGACGTAGCCTGCGAGGAGTGCCGAGTGAGGAGCGCCGATGGCCGAATCGCAGGTCGGACCCACCACCCCGCTCGAGCTCGTCGAGTCCCGGTACCGCCGCTACCCAGAGTCCGTAGCGGCGGGCCGACGGCGGCTCGGCCGGCCGTTGACCTTCACCGAGAAGGTGCTCCTGGCCCACGCCGACGACCCGGAGACGGTCGGCCTCGACCGTGGCGCGGCATACGCCAACTACCGGCCGGACCGGGTCGCCATGCAGGACGCGACCGCCCAGATGGCGCTCCTGCAGTTCATGACCGCGGGCCTCGACCACGTGGCGGTGCCGACCACCGTGCACTGCGATCACCTGATCCAGGCGCACACGGGGGCGGGCCCCGATCTGACCGCGGCGCTGGACACGAACTCTGAGGTCTACGAGTTCCTGCGCAGCGTGTCGTCGAAGTACGGGATCGGGTTCTGGCAGCCGGGGTCCGGGATCATCCACCAGGTCGTGCTCGAGCAGTACGCGTTCCCCGGCGGGATGATGATCGGCACCGACAGTCACACACCGAACGCCGGCGGGCTCGGCATGGTCGCGATCGGGGTCGGCGGCGCCGACGCGGTGGACGTGATGGCCGGGTGGCCGTTCAACACCCGCGTGCCGCGGCTCATCGGCGTGCGGCTCACCGGTCGGCTGTCGGGCTGGGCGGCCTCGAAGGACGTGATCCTCGCGGTGGCCGGCGTCCTCACGGTCAAGGGCGGCACGGGCGCGATCGTCGAGTACTTCGGACCGGGCGCGGAGTCGATCTCGGCCACCGGGAAGGCGACGATCTGCAACATGGGCGCGGAGATCGGCGCCACCTGCTCGGTGTTCCCCTACGACCATCACTCGGGGCTGTACCTGAAGGCGACCGGGCGAGAGGCGATCGCCGGCCTGGCTGACGAGCACGCTGACCAGCTGCGCGCCGACCCCGAGGCCGAGGCGGAGCCCGAGCGCTTCTACGACCGGGTCATCGACATCGACCTCGACGACCTCGGCCCGCACATCGTCGGGCCTCATACCCCCGACCTCGACCGCCCCCTGGCCGAGCTCGCCCGAGTGGCTGCCGAGGAGCGCTACCCGCTCGACATCTCCTACGCCCTGGTCGGGTCGTGCACGAACTCGTCGTACGAGGACATCGGACGTGCTGCGCACGTCGCTCGGCAGGCCAAGGCGCAGGGCCTCTCGGTCCGGTCCCCGTTGCTGGTCACGCCCGGCTCGGAGCAGGTGCGCGCCACCATCGAGCGGGACGGCCTGCTGGCCGACCTCGAGGCGATCGGCGCCACCGTCCTGGCCAACGCCTGCGGCCCGTGCATCGGGCAGTGGCAGCGGGACGACATCCAGCCCGGGGAACGCAACACGATCGTGTCGTCGTACAACCGCAACTTCCCGCGCCGCAACGACGGCAACGCCGAGACGCTGTCGTTCATCGGGTCGCCCGAGACGGTCGTCGCCATGGCCCTGACCGGTCGGCTCGACCACGACTTCGTCCACGAGCCGATCACCGCGTCGGACGGGCACGAGGTCCGGCTCGACCCCCCGGCAGCCGACGAGCTGCCCGCCGCCGGCTTCGATCCCGGCGAGTCCGGGTTCGTCCCTCCCGCCGCCGATGGCGCCGCGGTCACGGTGATCGTGAAGCCCGACTCGGAGCGCCTCGAGCTGCTCGAGCCGTTCCCGGCGTGGGACGGGCAGGACCTGCTCGGCCTCCGGGTGCTGGTGAAGGCGGTCGGCAAGTGCACCACGGACCACATCTCGCCGGCGGGCCGGTGGCTCCGTTACCGCGGCCACCTCACGAACATCTCCCAGAACTTGTTCAGTGGGGTCAACAACGCGTTCTCGCTCGACGAGGCGGGGACGGGCGTCGACGTGCGGGACGGAACCCGTCGCCCGCTCCCCGAGCTCGCGCGCGCCTATAAGGACGCGGGCATCGCCTGGGTCGCGATCGGCGACGAGAACTACGGCGAGGGTTCGTCGCGTGAGCACGCGGCGATGGAGCCCCGCTTCATGAACGGGCGGGCGATCATCGTCCGCTCCTTCGCCCGGATCCACGAGGCGAACCTCAAGAAGCAGGGCGTGCTGGCGCTCACCTTCGTCGACCCCGACGACTACGAGCGGGTCCTGGCCGACGACACCGTCGACATCATCGGGCTGGCCGAGCTCGCCCCCGACCGGCCGGTGACGGTCCGCCTCCGCCACGCCGACGGCGAGAGCACCGATGTCTCGTGCCGGCACACGATGTCCGAGGAGCACATCGAGTGGTTCCGCGCCGGGTCGGCGCTGAACGTGCTGCGACGGCCGCGGGGATGAGGGCCCGCGTCGCCGCGCTCCTGGCGGGCGCGGCGGTGCTCGCGGCCTGCGGCGGGGGCGGCGGCGGGCGGGTGCAGACCCGGCCGCCAGTCACGAGCGCCCCGACCGTCCCGTCGACCCTGCCGTCGGCGGGAGGTCCGTCGGTGACGGTCGGCATCATCTGCTCCACGCCGACCGACGCCGCGCAGGCCGTCGTCAACGCCTGGATGGCCGCCGACCCGGCCGCGGCCCAGCGCTGCGCATCACCCGCGGCGGTCGGGACCCTCTTCGCGCGGGCCCGGGCGGCCTGGACCTTCCAAGGCTGCGACGGGCCGGACCCCGGGGTCCCGCAGTGCACGTACGCGTACCCGGGCGGTCACGCCTCGCTCACCCTCGCCGGCACCGAGGCCCAGGGCTGGAAGGTAGACCGCGTCGCGTTCGGCCCGTGATCGTCAGGGCGCCAGCGGGAGCAGCTGCGCCTGCGTTGGCTCGGCGCAGCAGAACCACGGCTCGCTGAGCCTCGGCACCGCCGCCGCGCGCGCCTCGTCGACCGCGACCGGGGGGAGCCCGAGCGCGGCGCGGACCCGGCCGTAGACGGCCGGGATCGACGCGCCGGCTTCCGTCTCGGCCTCGACGAGCCCGGCCAGCTCCACCTGCAGCGCGTCGACCGCCGGATCGGCGGCCCGCCACGCGTACGTCGCCCGCTCTTGGTCGTACGAGCCGAGGTGCGGGACCACGTCGGGGTGGTCGAGGAGCAACGAGCCCGGCGGCAGCAGCAGCCGGATCGTGTACTGCACGGGGTCGACGTTGCCGACGAGGTCGTGGGCGGCCACGAACTCGACCAGGGCCTGGAGCTGCTCGAGGGTGGTCCAGGGCGTGAACGGCAGCCAGGACGGGCGCACCTCGATCCCGTGCGTGCGCAACAGCGTCACCGCCGCGGCCGCGTCGGCGGTCGTGTGGCCCTTGTCGAGGCAGGCCAGCGTCCGGTCGTCGACGCTCTCGAAGGCCGAGACGACGAACAGGCACCCGGCGGCCGCCAGCTCGGGCCAGAGGTCCTGGTGGGCGAGCACGTGCTCCACCTTGACCGTGCAGTCGTAGGTGAGGGCCGGGAACCGTTCGTGGACGGCTCGGACGACGCGGCGGGCGTGGTGGGGGCCGTTCAGGAAGTCGGGGTCCGCGAAGGTCAGGTGCTCGGCCCCGGCTGCGACCTGCTGGGCGACGTCGGCGAGGACGGCGTCGACGCCCACGACGCGGATGCGGCCGTCGTAGACGACGGGCACCGGGCAGTGCCGACACCGGTGCGCGCAGCCGCGGCTCGCCTCCACGGCCCCGACGAGCCGCTCGCGGTCGCCCCAGCGGAGCCGGGCGTACCGGTCGAGGGGCGGGAGGAGCTCGCGGGCCGGACGCGGGACCTCGCCGCCGTCCCGCTCGAGGTGGACGACCCGGCCGTCGTCGGCGCCGTCGATCCAGGCGAGGAGCGCGGCGTCGGTCTCGCCGGCGAAGACCCGGTCGGCGCGGTCGGCCATCGCCGCGCCGTAGAGCCCGAAGCAGGCCACCGGGAGCTCGGGTCGGCGCCGCCGCACCTCGTCGATCACCTGCCGCGCGATGCGGGTGGCGGTGTGCATCGGCACGGAGCAGGCCACGCGGTCAGCCCAGTCGACGAGGCCAGGGTCCCACGGCTGCACCGCCAGGTCGTGCCCCCGGACCTCGTGGCCGGCGGCGCGGAGCCGGGCGGCGGGGCCAGCGACGCCGAGCGGCTGATGGCCGAGCTCGTAGCAGGACACCAGGGCGACGCGCATCGGGCCGAGGCTAGGCCCGGTCGCCCGGCCCGGCGCCGAGCCGGCGGACCGGTCGCCGACGCCGCGGCCCCGCCGCCGGCCGAAGCCGACCGGCGCTCAGGCGATCTCGACCGTCAGCCGCGCGTGCGCGCGTCGGAGCGCGTCCTCGACCCCGGCCGGATCCGGGGCGCGGGCGAACAAGAACCCGAGGTAGCGGTCACCCTCGGGCAGGGCCCGCACGGCGCGACCACGCGGGATCGTGACCTCGAGCCCGACGATCCCGGGCACGGCGCGCGCGTCGTCCTGGCCGCGGACTGCCACCAGGGTGCCGGAGCGCGGGATCGGCAGCATCATCACGCCCGATGCCTGCGGCTCGCGGGTCAGGTCCTCGATCGGCAGCTGCAGCGCGTGCCGCAGGATCACCTCCTCGAGGCTGATGCCGGCGCCGAGCCGGAGCGAGCGCGCGCACAGCCCGCCGATCGAGCGTGCCGCTACCTCGAGCACCGACACGCGCCCCTCGTGGACTCGCAGCTCGGCGTGCACCGGACCCTCGGTGAGGCCGAGCGCGCCGGCGGCGTCGGCGGCGACGCGTCGCACCGACGCCAGCGTCTCCTCGGGAAGCCGCGACGGCGTGACGTAGATCGTCTCCTCGAAGTAGGGGCCCTCCATCGCATCGGGCTTGTCGAACACCGCCAGCACGGTGAGCTCGCCGCCGCGGAGCAGCCCCTCGACCGCGACCTCGACGCCGGGCACGTACTCCTCCACGAGCAGCGGCTGGCCGGCGATGGCCGCCGCCTGGCGCGCGGCCGCCTCGGCGCCCGCGGGGTCGTCGGCGCGGATCACGCCCCGGCTGGCCGAGGACCGCGTGGGCTTCACGACCCGAGGCCAGCCCACGTCGGGGAGGTCGTCCGGCGCCGCCAGCCGCGCGTAGCGCGGCTGGGGCACCTCGGCGGCGGCGAGGGCGTCGCGCATCGCCGCCTTGTCGCGGGTGCGGGCGACCGCGTCCGGCGGGTTGTGCGGGAAGCCGAGGCGCTCGCCGGCCTGGGCCGCGACGACGACGCCCTGGTCGTCGACGGCGACGACGGCGTCGATCGGGCTGCGGGCGTCGAGCGCCTCGATGACCCGCGCCGCCTGGTCCGGATCGTCGAGGGGGACCGTCACCGCCCGGTCGCCCATCGTCGCCGCCAGCACCGGCGCCTCCTCGGAGGCGACGACGACCTCCACGCCGAGGGCCCGGGCCGCAGCGACGAAGTCGGCGGCCCGGTAGGTCGCCGTGGGCAGCAGTAGGAGCGCACGGGGCACGGTCTTATGATGGCCACATGAGCGACGAGGCCCAGCCAGCGGTGGTCGTCACCGACGCCGCCCGCGAGAAGATCCTCGAGGTTCGGGCCGACGAGCCCGACGCCGACGCGCTCGCGCTGTGGGTCGAGGTGAGCGGCGAGTCCGCGGGGGCGTTCAGCTACACGATGGAGCTGCGCCCGCTGGCCGAGGCCGGGACCGACGACCTCGTGCAGCGCCACGACGACCTGTCCCTCGTGGTGCCGGCGTCGAGCGTCGATCGCCTCCGAGGCGCGACCTTGGACTTCGCCGGCGCCGGGATGGTGATGCAGAACCCGAACCGGCCGGCGGCGGCCCCGAGCGCGGGCTCGCGTCCCTCCGCCGACCTCTCCGGGCCGGTGGCCCAAGCCGTGCTGACGGTGCTCGACGAGCAGATCAACCCCGCCATCGCCGCCCACGGGGGCCAGGCCGACCTCGTGGCGGTGGAGGAGGGCGTGGCCTACGTGCGCATGTCCGGCGGGTGCCAGGGCTGCGGGCTGGCCGCCGTCACCCTGACCCAGGGCATCGAGGTCGCGATCCTGGACGCCATCCCCGAGATCAGCTCGGTCGTGGACGTGACCGACCACGAGGCCGGCGACAACCCGTACTACGAGTCGGCCAAGAAGTAGCGCCGCTCAGCTGAAGCGCTTGGCGTCCTCGGCGGCGTAGCGCGCCACCGCGGTGTCGGCCCGGGCGGTGGCGACGACCGCGTCCAGCACCGCCGGCAGCTGCGCGGCCGGGATCGCGCACGTCATCTCGGTGGCGGGCATGCCGGTCCGGACCCGGCTCAGCGCGCAGCCGACGCTGGCCGCGGCCTCGCCCTGCTCCTTCGCCACCGCGACGATGTGGCACTGGGGCTTGCCCTCGATTCGGAGCCCCGGGAGGGCGTCCGAGAGGACCATTAGCTGCTTCGCGTGCACGCGCAGCAGCACCACGTCGGGGTCGACGGTCGTCTCGGCGAGGGGCCCGTAGGTCACCGCGCCGGGGCGGGTGCGCACGGTCGGGATCTGGGGCACCGCGTCCATCGTCACCCAGCCCGCCTCGAGGAGCGTCGCGACGTCAGCGCTCGTGGCGACGTCCTCGAGCGTCGTGAACCCGTGGGTGACGCTGCCGACCGAGCAGTTGGCGTGGTCCTCGGCCACGGTCGAGAACGTGCGCTCGGTGGCGTGGGTCCAGAACACGCAGCCGGCGGGCACGCGGCCGGTTCGCCCGTCCGCGGTCGGGGGCGGCGTCGGGGCGTCGAAGGGCTCGACCTCGGGGGGCGGCTCGGCGCCGAAGGTGATCGCGATCGGGGGCGCGGCCAGGTTCAGCGCGTCGGTCAGCTCGCCCGCGAGGCCCGGCCAGTCGGTCACGCCCCCACGCTACCGAGGCGCTCGGTCCTCAACCGTGCCGGGCGATCTCGGCGTCGAGGTCGAGGGGCGCGACCGCGGCGTCGTGCTCGTGGGCGCCCCACTCGTCGCGGGGCAGCATCCACATGACCTCGAACTCGTTGCCGTCCGGGTCGTGCCCGTAGATCGACTTCGTGGCCCCGTGGTCGGACTCGCCGGCGTAGGCCCCCACCTCGCGGAGCGCGTCGCGGGCGGCGCGCAGGTCGCGGACGGAGCCGACCTCCCACGCCAGGTGGTAGAGGCCCACCCGACCCGCCTCCGGGCCCGGCGCGCGCGGCCCGACCGAGAACAGGCCGAGGTCGTGGTGGTTCTGGGACCCACGCGCCCGCAGGAACGCCGCGCCCGGGAACTCGGCCACGGTCTCGAACCCGAACGTCGAGCGGTAGAAGTCGGCGGCACGGGCCGCGTCCCGCACGTAGAGGACGGCGTGGTTCAGGCGCTGGACCGGGATCATGGCCACCTCAGCCGCCGCGGAGGGCCCGCAGCTTCCCGATCACCTCGGGGAAGGCGGCGCCGAAGGCGGCGACGTCGGCGTCGGTGGTGCTCCAGCCCACGCTCGGCCGCAGCGACCGCTCGGCGTCGACCCCCATCGCCGCCAGCACCGGTGAGGGCTCGAGCGCCTCGCTCGAGCACGAGGAGCCGGAGTGCACCGCCACGCCGTGCTGGTCGAGGCCCAGCAGCACCGGCTCGGCCTCGACGCCGTCCACGGCGAGGCACACCAGGTGCGGCAGGCGCGCCGTCGGGTCGCCGAGCTCGTGGACGCCCTCGACGGCGGTGGCGTCGGCGACGAGCCGGGTGGTCTGGGCGCGGGCGGTCTCGGCCTCGGCGTCGAGCCGGCCGGCGGCGTCGAGCTCGGCGGCGGCGGCGCCGAAGCCCACGATGGCGGGGACGTCCTCGGTCCCGGCCCGCCGGGCCCGCTCCTGGTCCCCCCCGACCACGAACGGCGGCAGCCGGACCCCACGCCGCACCAGCAGCGCCGCCGCCCCCTTCGGCCCGCCGAGCTTGTGGGCGGTGACCGAGCAGAGATCGGCGCCGAGCTCGCCGAAGTCGAGGCGCACGTGGCCGGCGGCGGCGCAGGCGTCGACGTGGACGAGCACCCCCCTGTCGCGCGCGCCCGCGACCACGACGGGAACCCCGCCCTGGAGGGTCCCGACCTCGTGGTTGGCGAGCTGCACGGTGACGAGCGCCGTCTCCGGTCGGAGCGCGGCGACGACCTCGTCGCCGTCGAACCGGCCTCGCCCGTCGACCCCGACGACGGTGACGTCAGCGTCGGCGCGTCGGCACGACTCCAGCACCGCCGAGTGCTCGACCGCGCTCGTCACCACGTGCGGCCGCGCCGGAGCGGCCGCGGCCCGGGCCACCGCGCCCCACACGGCCGCGTTCACGGCCTCGGTGCCGGTGGCGGTGAACACGACCTCGCGGGGTCGGGCCCCCAGCAGCGCGGCCACCTCGACACGAGCGTCCTCGACGGCGACCCGGGTGACGCGGCCGTCGCTATGGACGCGCCCGGGGTCGGCGGGGT
The DNA here is from genome assembly GCA_035948415.1 of Acidimicrobiia bacterium. Taxonomy (NCBI): domain Bacteria; kingdom Bacillati; phylum Actinomycetota; class Acidimicrobiia; species Acidimicrobiia bacterium. Next base: position 32,961 of record DASZJD010000123.1, read on the forward strand.
GGTCACGCAGGTAGGGGAGCATCGCCTCGAGCGCCACCGGTCGCAGCGGCGAGGACGACGCGTGGTCCAGGTAGGCCCGGCTCACGGGCTTGCCTTCAGACCCGGGCGACGCAGTGGTCGCTGCCCTCGGGGCGGCTGGCCTCGAAGTGCGGGGACGTCTCCCCGTACAGGCCGGCGAGCATGCCGCGGATCATGCCCCGGTCGAGCGCGCACACGACGTGCGGGTAGCGCTGCGCAGCGTCGCCGAACGGGCAGCACTCGGACACGATCGTGAAGTCGTCGCCGTCGGCCTCGGCGTGGGCGGCGAAGCCGTGGGCGGTGAGGGCGTCGGCGACCGCCGCGATCGCGGTGCGAGCCGACCGGTGCCCGGCGCCGGGGTCCATCCGCCGGGCGAGGTCGCGGCCGTACTCGTAGCCGACCTGGTCGGCGAGGGCCTCGGCCGGCTCGGGCCCGAGGGCGTCGAGCGCGCCGGCGAGCAGGCTGGCGAGCACGCCGTCGTGGCGGAGCGGGAGGGCGAGGGTGTCGTGGCCCGAGGCCCGGTAGCGCTTCGACGGGCGGCCGGCGGGCCGGGCCCCGTCCCCGGGGCGGGCGATCTCCACGAACAGGTACCCGCCGCCGGTGAGCTTCTCGAGGTGGTGGCGCGCCACGTTCGGGTGGAGGGCGAAGCGCTCGGCGACGTCGGCGGTCGTCACCCCCTCGGCGGCCTCCCGCACGAACAGGTAGATGTCGCGGCGGGTCGGGTCCCCGAAGGCGTTCGTCACCGCGGCGACGGCCGCGGTGAACTCGTCGGCGCTCAAGGCGCGTTCCCCGGCGGTGACGTCGGGGTCGTGGAGCGCCCGCAGGGCGGGTTCGCCGGCCACGCCGGTATTCTACCTACGCTGGTAGTGGAAAATCCCGTTCCCGGAGTGCCGCCGTGACCGTGTCCGACGCCGACGTGCGGGCGGCGCTGCGCGGGGTCGAGGACCCCGAGCTGGGGCGCTCGGTCACCGACCTCGGGATGGTCGCCGGGGTCGAGCGGGACGGGCCCGCGGTGGTCGTCCGCCTGGCGCTGCCGCTCCCCGAGGAGGGCTGGCCGCCGGACCGACTCGACGACCGGGTCCGCGCCGCCGCCCTGGCGCTGCCCGGGGTGGAGCGGGTGGCCGTCGAGCACCGGCCCATGACCGAGGCGGAGGCGGCCGGCGCCGCCCGGGTCTTGCGCGGCGAGCCGGCCGCGAACCCGCTGGCGGTGGTCGACGCCGCCGCCGGGCCGGCCCCGCCCTCGCCGCGCCGGAACCCGTTCACCGACGCCGCCACCCGGGTGCTGGCGGTGGCGTCGGGCAAGGGCGGCGTCGGCAAGTCGTCGGTGACCACGAACCTGGCGGTGGCGCTGGCCGCCCGCGGCCACCGCGCCGCGGCCCTCGACGCCGACGTTTGGGGCTTCTCGCTGCCGCGCATGTTCGGCGTCGACCATCCCCCGGGGCTCGTCGACGACGTGATCGTCCCGCCCCGAGCCCACGGGGTGCAGCTGGTGTCGATGGGCTTCTTCGCGCGCGACGACCAGGCCGTGATCTGGCGGGGACCGATGCTCCACAAGGCCCTCGAGCAGTTCATCACCGACGTGCACTGGAACGACCCCGACCAGCTCCTGGTCGACCTGCCCCCCGGCACCGGGGACGTGGCCCTCTCGATGGCCCAGCTGCTGCCCCGAGCCGAGGTGATCGTCGTCACCACCCCCCAGCCCGCGGCGCAGCGGGTGGCGCAGCGGAGCGCGGCGATGGCCGAGCGGGTGAACCTGCCCGTGGTCGGCGTCGTCGAGAACATGTCGTGGTTCACCGGCGACGACGGGAAGCGCTACGAGATCTTCGGGGCCGGCGGCGGCCAGGCCCTCGCCGACCAGCTCGGGGTGCCGCTGCTCGGCCAGATCCCGCTCGTGCCGGCGCTGCGGGCCGGCGGCGACGAGGGCCGGCCGATCACCGTCGCCGAGCCCGACAGCGAGGCGGCGGCGGCGTTCGTCGCCATCGCCGAGCGCCTCGACGCGCTGGCGCCCCGGCGGGTCCGCCACCCCGAGCTCCGCATCTCCTGAGCGGAGCCGCACCGGCCCGGTTCGACGTACAGTCGTCGCATGGACGTCCGGATCGGCGTGCTCCACTCCCCGAAGGAGCTGACCGTCGAGGTCGACGGCGACGCCGCCGAGCTCGAGGAGTCCGTGAACGACGCCCTCCGCGAGGATCGGTCGGTGCTCTGGCTGACCGACGTGAGCGGCCGACGGGTCGGCGTGCCGGCCGAGCGGGTCGCCTACGTGGAGATCGACCTGGACGGCAGCACCAAGCGGGTCGGGTTCGGACCCGGCTGAGCGCCCGGTGACCCCGGCGTCGCTCGGCGCAGGCTTCCTCGACCGCCGGCTCCTCTTCTTCACCGGCAAGGGCGGGGTCGGGAAGAGCACGGTCACGGCGGCGTCGGCGTTGCTCGCCGCCGACCGGGGGCGGCGGGTGCTGCTCGTCGAGGTCGACGCCAAGGGCAACCTCACGTCGCTGTTCGAGCACCCGCCGGTCGGCTTCGACCCGGTGGAGGTGTACCCCGGGGTCAGCGCCATGCAGATGCGCACCGAGGCCGCGCTCAGCGAGTACCTCCGCCTGAACCTGCGGGTCCCGGTGCTCGGCCGCCTCGGGCCGCTCGCCAACGTCCTCGACTTCGTCGCCACCGCCGCGCCGGGCGTCAAGGAGATCCTCACCGTCGGCAAGGTGTGCTGGGAGGTCCGGGAGTCGCTGCAGGGTCGCGCCGACTGGGACGTGGTCATCGTCGACGCCGCGGCCACCGGCCACGTGGTCGCGCAGCTCGACTCGCCGCGCGCCATCCAGGAGCTGGTGCAGGTCGGGCCGGTCCGCCAGCAGACCGAGTGGATGGTCCAGCTCCTGTCGGACCCGAGCGTGACCGCCCTCCATGTCGTCACCGCGCCCGAGGAGATGCCGGTGAACGAGACCATCGAGCTGGTGGCGCGGGCGCGGGCCGAGCTGGCGGTGCCGCTCGGTTCGGTGGTCGTCAACCGGGTGCTGCCGGAGCCGTTCAACCGCGCCGACGAGCCCGCCTTCGAGGCGCTGCTCGACGGCCCGGCCCGGGACGAGCTCGAGGCCGACGTCGGGACGGGGGTCGGCGCCGTCCTCGAGGCGACGCGGCTGGCGGTGTCGCTGCGCCGGTCCCGGGCCGCCCACCTCGCCCGGCTACGCGACGTCGGCCTGCCCCTGCTCTACCTCCCGTACCTCTTCGTGCGCGATCACGGACTGCGCGTGACGCGCGTGGTTGCCGACCACCTCGCACGCGAGCTCGGGCTGTGACGTCGACGAGCATCGAGCCGCTGCTCGCCTCCCGCGAGATCGTGGTGTTCTGCGGCTCGGGCGGGGTCGGGAAGACCACGACGGCGGCCGCCACGGCGCTGGTAGCGGCGGCCGAGCTCGGCGGCCGGGTCCTCGTGCTCACGATCGACCCCGCCCGCCGCCTCGCCGACGCGCTCGGCCTCGAGTCCATCGGCAACGTCGAGCGGCGGGTGCCCGACGAGGCGCTGCGAGGCGCGGGCCTCGAGCCTCGCGGCGAGCTGTTCGCGGCGATGCTCGACACCAAGGCGTCGTGGGACGACCTCGTCTTGCGCCACGCCCCCGACGAGGAGACCGCGTACAAGGTCCTTGGGAACAGCCTCTACCAGAACATCACGGCCCGCTTCGTGCAGAGCCACGACTACATCGCCATGGAGCGCCTCTACGACCTCCACACCAACGGCCGCTACGACCTCATCGTCGTCGACACGCCGCCGACCCGAAACGCCATCGACTTCCTCGAGGCGCCGAAGCGCATGGCTGAGTTCTTCGGGGGGCGGCTGCTGCGGTGGCTGACCATGCCGTACCGGCTCGGCGGGCGTCGCGGCGCCCGGGTCGTGAACTTCGCCAGCCGGCCCTTCTACCAGCTGGCCGACCGGATCCTCGGCAGCCAGTTCCTCCAGGACATCGCCGAGTTCTTCCTGAGCTTCCAGAGCATGTACGACGGGTTCGTCGCTCGCGCCGAGGCCGTCGAGCGGCTCCTCCACGACCGGCGCACGACGTTCGCGGTCGTCACGACGCTGGAGGGGGCACCGCTCCGCGAGGCGGAGTTCTTCGCCCGGGAGCTCACGCGCCGCCAGTACCCGTTCGGCGCCATGGTGCTGAACCGGGTGCTGCCCGAGTTCCTGTCCTCGGCCGACGGCCAGGCCGCGGCGGCGACGCTCGCCGACCACGCCGACGAGATCGCCAAGCAGCTGGCGGGCCTCGACGAGCCCGTCCTCCAGGAGCCGGACCGGGTCACCCGGGTGCTGCGCACGATGGCGGGGACGTTCCGTGACTACAGCGTCGTGGCCACGCGCGAGCGGGAGCTGCGAGCCGAGGTCGCGGGGCTGCCCGAGGTCGTCGCCTCGGTGCCGGCCTTCCCCGACGACGTCCACGACCTCGCCGGGCTGGCGCAGATCGGCCGGGCGCTGCTCGGGACTCCGTAACCTCTGCCTATGGCCGTCGGGCTGCTCGACCTCGCGCACGCGAACACCGACCTGCAGGGCGCGGCGCTGCGGCACCTGCAGCGGCTCGTGGCGTCGTGGCAGCCGCTGGCCGACCTGTGCTTCGCCGACCTCATCGCCCTGGCCCCGGTCGAGGGCGAGGAGGGGCACCGCTTCGTGGTGCTGGCCCACGTCCGTCCGGTCACGGGCCAGACCCTCTACCCGGCCGAGCTCGTGGGCACCGTGGTCCAGGAGGTGGAGCGGCCGCTCGTGGCCCGCGCCTGGCGGAAGCACGAGATCGTCGGCGGCGACGCCACCGTGCTCGGGTCGGCGGAGCGGGCCCGCACCCAGTGCATCCCGCTCCTGCTCCGCGACGAGCCGATCGCGGTCGTGAGCCGGGAGGCGCCGACCGCATCGGGCCGGCGGCAGGGCGAGCTGGAGCGCGTCTACCTCGACACCTTCGAGCGCTTCGCGCGGATGATGACCGAGGAGGCGTTCCCGTTCGCCCGCGACGAGGTGCAGCTGGAGGAGGCACCCCGTGTCGCCGACGGCGTGATCCTGCTCGACGACCAGCTCCAGATCCGGTTCACGAGCCCGAACGCGATCAGCTCGCTGCACCGGATGGGGATCCACGCCTACACGAACGGACTCCAGCTCGGAGAGATCGGCTTCGACCAGGACGCGGCCGAGACCGCGTTCCGGCTCCGGGTCCCGGTCACCGAGGAGATCGAGCGCGGCGAGACGTCGCTGCTCATCCAGGCCATCCCGCTCCTCGAGCACGGTCGTTCGACCGGCGCCATGCTGCTGGTCCGCGACGTGACCGACCTCCGCCGTCGTGACCGGATCCTGCTCTCGAAGGACGCCACGATCCGCGAGATCCACCACCGGGTGAAGAACAACCTCCAGACCATCGCCGCGCTGCTGCGGCTGCAGGGGCGCCGGCTGCACTCGACCGAGGCCCAGGAGGCGATCAAGGAGTCGGAGCGGCGGATCCGGTCGATCGCGATCGTCCACGAGACGCTGTCTCGCGACGCCGCCGACATCGTCGACTTCGCCGACATCATCGGCCCGCTCGTCCGCGTCGTCGAGGAGACGGTGTCGACGCCGGAGCTGCGGCTGCACTTCGACGTCGAGGGCGACGCGGGCTGGCTGCCGGGAGAGGTGGCCACGCCGCTGGCGGTCGCGCTCAACGAGCTGATGCAGAACGCGGTCGACCACGCCTTCCCGGTCGACGAGGGCGGCCCGAGCGAGGGTCACGTCCGGGTGCGGCTCCGCCGCGGCGAGGGCGAGCTGGCCATCGACGTCATCGACGACGGCGTGGGGCTGCCGCCCGGCTTCACGCTCGAGCAGTCGCGCGGGCTGGGCCTCTCGATCGTGCAGGGGCTGGTGACGAGCGAGCTCGGGGGCTCGCTCGAGCTCCGCGACGACGGCGGCACCCGCGTGAGCCTGCGGGTCCCGCTGAAGCCGGCCGGGCGGGTCGAGCTCGAGACCCTCTAGGCGCGGCGGCGCCGGCCGGCGCGGAGCCGGTCAGGAGCGGTTCAGCAGGCGGCGCGCTGGCGGGCGACCCAGGCCTTGCGGAGCTTGCGGCGCTCCTCCTCGGTGGTGCCGCCCCAGATCCCGGCCTCCTGGTTGGTGGCGAGGGCGAACTCGAGGCACTCGTCGGTGACGAGGCAGGCGGTGCAGATGCGCCGCGCCGTCTCGATCTGCTCGAGGGCCGGGCCGGTGGTCCCGATGGGGAAGAAGACGTCCGGGTCGGAGTCCCGGCAGGCTGAGCGCCCCCGCCAGGCCTCGGCGTCCCAGTCGTGCGTGCGGATCCACGTCAGCGCCACTGCTGTCCTCAGTTTCTCGGCCTTCGGGCCGTCGAACCTTGCCCCCGCTGCCGGGCCGACAGGCTCCGGCGCGTCCCTGCTCCCGGGCCGTCGCCCTGGAGCCACGGAGCGTAGATGCCGGACGCGGTCGTCCACAAGGGCCTTGACCTGGGGTTTCGCGTCGACCCGTAGCATCCGCCGGGTGCGCGCCCGCCCCGCCGCTCGGGTGTGGGCCCACCGGGGGGCCCGCCGGCGGGCGCCCGAGAACACCCTCGAGGCGTTCCGGCTGGCGCTGGCGCTGGGCGCCGACGGGGTCGAGCTCGACGCCCGCCGCAGCGCCGACGGCGTGGTCGTCGTCCACCACGACGTCGCCGCCCCCGGGTTCGGGGTGCTGGCCGACCGTCCCTTCGCGGAGTTGCGGGCGGCCCGCCCGGACATCCCGACGCTCGACGAGGCCCTCGACGCCTGCACCGGCGCGCTCGTGAACGTCGAGGTCAAGAACCTCCCGGGCGAGCGGGACTACGACCCGGGTGACCGGGTGGCGGCGCTCGTGGCCGAGCGGCTGCTGGGCCGGGGCGGCGACGACGTCGTGGTCTCGTCGTTCAACCTGGCCACCCTCGACCGGTACCGGCAACTCGACCCGGGCCGGCCGACGGGCCTGCTCACGCTGCGCGGCTTCGACCCGCGCGACGCGCTGGCGCTGGCGGCCGACCGAGGCCACGCCGCGCTGCACCCGGACGTGCGGGGGCTGCGCCGGCTGGCGCCGGCGCTGGTCGAGCGGGCCCACGCGCTCGGGCTGGCCGTGCACGTGTGGACGGTGAACGACGCGGCGCGGATCCGCCGGCTGGCGGCCGCCGGTGTCGACGCGCTCATCACCGACGTGCCCGACCTCGCGGCCCGGGCCCTCGGCCGGTGACCGGTCAGCCGATCGGCATCACGACGGTCAGGCAGGCGGGCTCGTAGCGGACCTCGAGTCGCTCGACCTCGCCCAGGTAGTCGCCGTCGACCTGCCACGGGAACGGGGAGCTCTCGGCGACGAAGGCCACGGCGTCGAGGTCGGCGAGCTGCACGATGTCACCGTCGCGCTCGAGCCGGCGGCCGGTGACCATCGCCGACAGCGCCGCCGGGAGCAGCACCCGGGTCTCGAGGTGGCGGAACAGGGTCAGCGCCAGCTTGCGGTCGAGCCCGGCGGCGTGGGTGACGGTGAGCGGGCGCAGCCCGAAGAACGCGTAGGGGGTGGTGTTCGACACGACGGCGAAGAACCCGTTCCCGATCGTCTCGGCGCCGACCTCCACGCGGTAGGTGGGGTGGGCGCGGTCGTAGCCGCGGAAGAAGGTGGTGAGGGCGGTGACCGCGAAGGCGGGGTGGGCGAGGCGCCGCTTCAGCCAGGCGTGGCGCTCCATCTGCTCGATCACCTCGGCGTCGAACCCGGTGCCCAGGTGGAAGAGGAACCGGCGCCCGTTGCCGGCGCCGAGGCCGACGCGCCGGAACGAGCGGGCGGCGAGGCTGGCCACGAGCTGCTCGGTCGCCGGGCGGAGCGAGTTCGGCACGCCGATGGTGCGGGCGAACACGTTCGTCGACCCGCCGGGCAGCGCCGCGAGCGCGGTTTCGGTGCCGGCGAGCCCGTTGGCGGCCTCGTTCAAGGTGCCGTCACCGGCGGCGACGACCACGGCGTCGAAGCCCTCGCGTGCCGCGTTGCGGGCGAGCCGGGTGGCGTGGCCGCGCCGGACGGTCTCGGCCACCTCGAGGCGGTGCGCTTCGCCGAGCGCGTGCTGGATGCGAACGCGTCGCCGCGGCGTCATCGACGACGCGGTCGGATTCACGACGAGGAGGAGCCGCACGGCGGGGCAGGTTAGGGCGGTACCGTCCGCGGGTGCCGACCGCGCTCGACGAGCTCACCGCCGAGATCGTCGCCTGCCGCGCGTGCCCGCGCCTGGTGGCGTGGCGCGAGGAGGTGGCTCGCACCAAGCGCGCCGCGTTCCGCGACGAGACGTACTGGGGGCGTCCGGTGCCGGGCTTCGGGGATCCGCGCGCGTCGATCCTCCTGCTCGGGCTGGCGCCGGCGGCGCACGGCGGCAACCGGACCGGCCGGGTGTTCACCGGGGACCGGTCGGGGGACTGGCTGTTCGGCGCCCTGCACCGGGCCGGGCTCGCCAACCGGGGCGAGTCGGTGTGGGCCGGCGACGGGCTGCGGCTCCGGGGGGCCTACGTGGCCGCGGCGGTGCGGTGCGCGCCGCCCGGCAACGCGCCGACGACCGAGGAGCGCGACCGCTGCCTGCCGTACCTCGAGCGCGAGCTCGACGTGCTGGCGCAGGTTCGGGTCGCGGTCGTGCTCGGCGCGTACGCGTACACGGCGTTGTGGCGGGTGCTCGGCGACGCGGGGGTGACGCTGCCCCGGCCCCGACCTCGCTTCGCCCACGGCCTCGAGGTGCCCACCTCGCGGCTCACCATCGTCGGCTGCTACCACCCGAGCCAGCAGAACACGTTCACCGGCCGGCTCACCGAGCCGATGCTCGACGCCGTCATCGATCGGGCCCGGCGCCTGGCCGGGCTCGACCGGGTCAGACCAGGGCGAGGGTCTCCCCGAGGCCGTACGCGACGGCGATGACGCCGAGCACGCCGCCGACCAGGAGCCGCAGCGTCCGGTCCGAGCTCCGGATCGTGAGGTGGGCGCCGAGGCGCGCCCCCGGCACCACGCCGACGCAGAGCGGCAGCGCGTACAGCCAGTCGATGTGGCCGAGCGCGGCGTGGGTGATCAGGGCGGGCACGGCCAGGACGCCGACGCAGGCCAGCGACGTCGCCAGCGCCGGCTTGATCGACAGGCGCACCCAGCCGGTGAACGCGGGCACCAGCAGCACCCCGCCGCCGATCCCGAGCAGGCCGCTGACGGCGCCGGCGGCGACCCCGATCACGGCGAGGCGCCACGGCTCCGCTCGGCGGGGCGGGCGGGCGTGCAGGTTCGCCAGGCCAGGCGCGGCGTCGGTGAGACCCTCGGTCGCCACCACCGGCTCCGGCTCGGGGACCGCCGCCGGTCGCCCGAGCCGATAGGCGCCGAATCCGACCAGCACCGCGGTGGCGATCATCAGCGGGTGGCCGCCCCCGGGCACCGCGTCGGTGGCGAGCGCGCCGCCGACGGCGGCGGCCATCCCGGCGCCGCCGGTCCAGGCCACGATCCGCCAGTCGATGAGCCGCTCCCGCCCGTAGCGGAGGGCGCCGCTCACCGCCGACGGGATGATCGACGGGATGGTGGAGGCGACGGCGGCGAGCGGCGTCGCGCCGAGCACCCGGATGGCGGGGGTCGACACGATGGCGCCGCCGATGCCGAACATCCCCGACAGGATCCCCGTCCCCACCCCGAACAGCGCGGTGAGCACGATTCGCCAGAAGTCGGACACTCACGCGGAGGCTAGCCTTCGCCTCGTGGCATCCGGCGCGACGTTGCGCGGCGTCTACATCCCGATCGTCACGCCGTTCGCCGCCGACGGCTCAGTCGCGCTCGACGCAGTCGAGCGGCTCGCGCACCGGCTCCTCGACGCCGGCGTGGCCGGGCTCGTGCCGCTCGGCACCACCGGCGAGACGCCGCTCCTCGAGCCCGACGAGCAGCGCGCCGTCGTCGACGTGTGCGCGCGGGCGTGCCGTGATCGCCGCGCCGACCTCATCGTCGGCGCGGGGACGAACAGCACCCGGACCACGATCGCGGCGACCGCCGGGCTCGCCGACGTCGCCGGGGTCACGGCGACCCTGTGCGTCGTCCCGTACTACCTGCGGCCGAGCCAGGCCGGGATCGTCGCCCACTTCGAGGCGGTGGCGGCCGCCAGCCCGGTGCCCGTCGTCCTCTACAACATCCCGAGCCGCACCGGGCAGGCGCTCGGCGTCGAGGGCCTCCTCCGGCTGGCCGGGACCCCGAACGTCGCCGGCCTCAAGCAGTCGACCCCCCTCGACGGCGACACGCTGCGGCTGCTCGCCGAGGCGCCCCCGGGCTTCGCCGTGCTCGGCGGCGAGGACCCGCTGCTGTTCCCGCTGGTGCTCCTGGGCGGCTCCGGGGCCGTCGCCGCCTCCGCGCACGTCTGCACCCGCCGGTACGTCGAGATGATCGAGTGCGCCCTCGCCGGCAAGGTCGACGAGGGTCGGGCCCACCACGAGGCGCTGCTGCCCGTCGCCCGGGCCTGCTTCGCCGAGCCGAACCCGGCGGTGTTCAAGGGGGTGCTCCACGCCCAGGGCCTGATCCCCACCCCCGACGTGCGGGCCCCGCTCACCAACGCCTCCCCGGGTGCAGTCCGGTCCGCCCTCGAGGCGGTCACCGCCGCCGGCGGCTGAGCCCCGCCGTGACGGCGGTCGTGTTGTTCGGCGGCCGCGCCGTCGGTACCGTCGGGAATTCGGAACGCGGTCGTTCCGGTTAATGACTCACGGGTCCACAGGCCCGCCCGAGCCGACCGGAAGGGGCAGCCCATGACGAAGCTGGCGGATCGCGTGCAGAGCCGCGCCCACGAGCGGCGCTGGCTGATCCTCGGTGTCCTGTGCTTCAGCCTGCTCGTGATCGTGCTCGACAACTCGATCCTGAACGTGGCGCTGCCGAGCATCGTGCGTCAGCTGCACGCGACGAACAGCCAGCTGCAGTGGATGGTCGACGCGTACACGCTCGTGTTCGCGGGCCTGCTGCTGACGATGGGAAGCCTCGGTGACAAGTTCGGTCGCCGACCCGCCCTCCAAGCCGGCTTCCTCGTCTTCGGCGTCGGGTCGCTGCTGTCGGCGCTGGCGGGCTCACCGAACCAGCTCATCGGGAGCCGCGCCTTCATGGGGATCGGCGGCGCGCTCATCATGCCGGCGACGCTGTCGATCATCACCAACGTCTTCGCCGGCAACGAGCGCCCGAAGGCGATCGGCGTGTGGGCCGCCACGGCCGGCGTCGGGGTCGCGCTGGGCCCGCTGACCGGCGGCGCCCTCCTCGAGCACTTCTACTGGGGTTCGATCTTCCTCGTGAACCTGCCCATCGTCGTCGTCGGGGTGCTCGCCGGCATCTTCCTGATCCCGAACTCGAAGGACCCCCGCGCCCCCCGACTCGACCTCGTGGGCGCGGTGCTGTCGATCGCCGGGCTCAGCGCGCTGCTCTACGCGGTCATCCAGGCGCCCACCGTAGGCTGGACCGCGCCGCGGATCCTGGCCTTCTTCGCCGGCGGCGGCGTCCTGATGACGGCCTTCTTCGGCTGGGAGCGGCGCGTCGACCACCCGATGCTCGACGTCCGGTTCTGGCGGAACCCCCGCTTCAGCGGGGCCAGCGCCGCCATCGCGATCACCTTCTTCGCCATGTTCGGCTCGATCTTCCTGCTCACCCAGTACCTGCAGTTCGTGCGCGGCTACTCGCCGCTGGCGACGGGGGTGCGCCTGCTGGCGTTCGCGGTGCCGATGATGATCATCGCTCCGCTCAGCCCGAAGCTCGTGGACCGCATCGGCACGAAGCTCACGGTCGGGCTGGGCCTGGTCTGCAACGTCGCCGGGCTCGCCGCCATCGCCAACCTGGGGCAGGGCAGCACGTTCCTCGAGATCGCGTGGCCGATGGCGCTGGCGGCGTCCGGGATCGCGCTGACGATGAGCCCAGCCACGGAATCGATCATGGGGTCGCTGCCCCTCGCTCGGGCCGGGGTCGGCTCCGCCGTCAACGACACCACCCGGCAGGTCGGCGGCGCCGTCGGCGTGGCCGTCATCGGCAGCATCTTCTCGAGCATCTACGGCTCGAGGGTCGTGAGCGCGCTCCGGGGCCAGCGGCTGCCGACCACCGTCGTGCACAACGCCAAGCAGCAGCTCGGCTACGCGCTCCAGGCCGCGGCGCACCTGCCCCCCCAGGCCGCCCGCGTCTTCGTCGCCCTCGCCAAGACCGCCTTCCTCGACGGGTTCCAGACCAGCGTGTACGTCGGCGCCGCGGTCGTGGCCGCCGGGGTCGTGGCCGTGCTCGTCTTCCTCCCCGCCCGACCTCGGGCCGAGGACGTCGAGCGCCAGGCCGCGGAGTACGGGGAGGAGTGGGACCTCGCGCCGGCGGCGCCGGTGGGCGCCGACGGGCAGGCGGGGCGCGGAGCCGAGGAGCCGGCCGACGAGCCGCCTCGCCCCGCCCCGGCTCGCGCCCCGTGACCGCGGTCGCCCGCCCCGGTCGCCCGCGCAGCGCGGCCTGCGACCAGGCCATCGTCGGGGCCGCCCTCGAGGTGTTCGCCGAGCAGGGCTTCGACGGGCTCACCATGGAGGCGGTGGCGGCTCGGGCCGGGGTCGGCAAGGCGACGCTGTACCGCCGCTACCCCGGGAAGGCCGCGCTCGTCCTCGAGGTGGTGTCGTGCCTCGCCGCCAGCGACGCCCCGCCGCCGGACACCGGCTCGTTCACGGGCGACCTGACCGCCCATGCGCGCCAGCTCGTGCACGTGCTCACCGCGACGGAGGCCGGTCGCTTCCTGCCCCAGCTGGTCGCGGCGCTGCCACGCGCCCGCGAGCTGGCGAGCGCGTTCGAGCGGTTCGTGGCGGCTCGGCGCGCGAACATTCGCGCCGTCGTGGAGCGGGCCGTGGCGCGCGGTGACGTGGGGCCCGAGGTCGACCCGGGCCTCGTCGCCGACCTCGTGGCGGGCTCGATCTTCTACCGGCACCTCGTGAGCCGGGCCCCGCTCGACGAGGCCTACGCCGACGGGGTGGTCGCGATGGTGACGACCGCGACCGAGCGATCGTCGACCGCAGCGCCCGAGCCGGTCGGCGCCGCGCGCTGATCGACTACAGGTCGGCGAGCGCGGCCGCCAGCAGGGCCTGCTGCTCGGCCTCGTGGACCTTGGCGCTGCCGGTGGCGGGGCTGGCGCTGGCGTGGCGCGCCACGTGGTCGAGGCGCCCGTCGCCGCCGACGAGGCGCCGGAGCGGGTCCTGCGCGTACCGCCAGGCCCCCATGTTCACCGGCTCCTCCTGCACCCACCACACCTGCGTCGCGTTCGGGTAGCGGTCGAGGGCCGCGGCCACCTCGTCCTCCGGCCACGGGTAGAGCTCCTCGACCCGCACCACCGCCACCGGGGCGCCGGCCTGGTCGCGGGCGTCCATGAGCTCGTGCCCGACCTTGCCCGTGCACACGAGCACCCGCCGAACCGCGCCGGCGTCGAGGTCCGGCGACCGGTCGCCGAGCACGGCGTGGAACCGATCGTGGGTGAAGGCCTCGACCGGCGAGCGGGCCTGCGCCATGCGGAGGTAGCGCTTCGGCGTCAGGCACACGAGCGGCGCCCGCGGCGCCAGGCGGGCCTGGCGGCGCAGCACGTGGAAGTACTGCGCGGCCGTGGACGGGTACACGACCCGCAGGTTGTCGGCCGCGCTCAGATCGAGGAAGCGCTCGAGGCGGGCGCTCGAGTGGTCCGGCCCCTGGCCCTCGAGGCCGTGGGGGAGGAGGAGGGCCAGCCCCGACCGCTGCCCCCACTTGTCCTCGGCGCTGGCGAGGAACTCGTCCACCGTGACCTGGGCGCCGGTGATGAAGTCCCCGAACTGGGCCTCCCAGCAGGTGAGCGTGTCCGGGGCCTCGAGCGAGTAGCCGTACTCGAAGCCGAGCGCGGCGAACTCGGAGAGCACCGAGTCGTAGAGGCGATAGGGGGCCTGATCCGGGCCCACGTGGTTCAGGGGCACGTACTCGGTCTCGTCGACCGAATCGACGAGCACCCCGTGGCGTTGGCTGAACGTGCCGCGCCGCGTGTCCTGGCCGGCCACCCGGACCGGGGTCCCCTCCAGGAGCAGCGAGCCGAAGGCCGCCGCCTCGCCCAGCGCCCAGTCGATCGTCCCCGCCTCGAAGGCGCTGCGGTGGGCGAGGAGGACGCGCGCCAGCTTCGGGTTCACGTGGAAGGTCTCCGGCCACGTCGTGAGGGCGCGCACGACGGCGTCGAGGACGGCCCGATCCACCGCGGTCTCGACCGGCGCCGACGGGGCCGCACGCTCCGGCCGGTCGAGCGGCGACCGGGCCTCGGCGAGGCCGGTGTCGTGCGGCTCGTGGGTCTCCTCGAAGGCCCGGTCGAGGCGGGCCCGGAAGTCGGCCTGCGCCGCCTCGCTCTCCTCGGCGGTCAGCTCGCCCCGGTGCACGAGCTGCTCGGTGTACAGCTGGCGCACCGACGGGTGCGCCTCGATCAGCGCGTACATGCGCGGCTGGGTGAACGCGGGCTCGTCGATCTCGTTGTGGCCGTACCGGCGGTAGCAGACCAGGTCGACGACGACGTCCTTGTGGAAGGTCTCCCGGAACTCGAACGCGAGCCGCGTGACGCGCACGCACGCCTCGGGGTCGTCCCCGTTCACGTGGAAGATCGGCGCCTGCACCATCTTCGCCACGTCGGTCGCGTACACGCTCGAGCGACCCGACTCGGGTGACGTCGTGAACCCGAGCTGGTTGTTCACGACGACGTGGACGGTGCCGCCGACGTCGTAGCCCTCGACCTCCGACAGGTTGAAGGTCTCGGCGACGACGCCCTGGCCGGCGAAGGCGGCGTCGCCGTGCACCAGCACCGGGAGCGCGGCGTCGACCGGGTCGCCGGCCTGGTCGGCCAGCGCCCGGGCCATGCCCTCGACGACGGGGTCGACGGCCTCGAGGTGGCTCGGGTTGGCGGCCAGGAGGAGCCGCAGCTCGTGGCCGGCGGGGGAGCGGTGCTTGCCGGTCTGGCCAAGGTGGTACTTCACGTCGCCGGACCCCTGGGTGCTCGACGGGTCGAGCTCACCCTCGAACTCGCGGAAGACCTGGGCGTACGACTTCCCGAGGACGTTGGCGAGGACGTTCAGGCGACCCCGATGGGCCATGCCCATGACGAGCTCGCGGATCCCGGCGTCGGCGGCGGCGCTGCAGAGGGTGTCGAGCATCGGGATGAGCGTCTCGGCCCCTTCGAGGCTGAACCGCTTCTGGCCCAGGTACTTGACGGCGAGGAACCGCTCGAAGGCCTCGGCCGCGTTCAGCCGCCGCACGATCCGACGCTTCTCGGCGCTGTCGAGCGGCGCCGCGCCGCCCTCGACGCGCTGCTGGATCCACGCCTTCTGGTCCGGCTCCTGGATGTGCATGTACTCGACGCCGATCGTGCGGGCGTACGCGTCGCGCAGCACCCCGAGGATCTCGCGCAGGGGGAGCCGGGTGGCGGCGATGCGCCCGGCGCCGAGACTCCCGATCGGGAACTCGCGCTCGAGGTCCCAGATCGACAGCCCGTAGTGCGCGATGTCGAGCTCCGGGTGCGTGTGGGGCTCCGACCGGCCCAGCGGGTCGAGGTTGGCGATGAGGTGGCCGCGGACCCGGTAGATGTTGATGAGCTGGTGGACGTGCACGATCTTCTCGGAGCTGGCCTGCACGTCGGCGAAGGGGCTCTGGTCCGGCAGCCACCGGGCCGGCTCGTAGGGGACCTCGAGGCTGCGGAACACGAGGTCGTAGAACTCGTCCTCGCCGAGCAGCAGGCGGTGGATCCGGCGGAGGAACTCGCCGCTCTCGGCGCCGCCGATGATGCGGTGGTCGTAGGTGTTGGTGAGCGTGGTGACCGGGCTGATCCCGAGCTCGGCGATGGTCTTGGGGTCGGCCCCCTCGTACTCGGCTGGGTAGCCGATCGTCCCCACGCCGACGATGAACCCCTGGCCGCGCATGAGGCGCGGCACGGAGTGAACGGTGCCGATCATCCCGGGGTTCGTGATCGTCCCGGTCGTGCCGACGAAGTCGTCGGGCGTGAGCTTCCCGCCCCGAACCCTGCGGATCAGGTCCTCGTACGCGCGCCAGAACCCGGCGAAGTCCAGGTCGTCGGCGTGCTGGATGTTCGGGACGAGGAGGGTTCGGGTCCCGTCGGCTCGGTTGACGTCGACGGCGAGACCGAGGTTCACGTGCTCGTGGCGGGTGATGGTCGGCTGCCCGTCTCGCTCGTCGTAGCTGGCGTTGATCCCGGGGTGGTCGCGCAGCGCCTGAACCACGGCGTACGCGATCAGGTGCGTGTAGCTGACCTTGTCCCGCCCGGTGCGCCCGAGGTGGTTGTTGAGGATCTGGCGGTTGACCTCGAGCAGCTTCGCCGGGACGGTGCGGACCGACGTGGCGGTCGGGACCTCGAGCGAGGCCTCCATGTTGGTGACGGTGCGCGCCGCGGCGCCCCGCAGCACCTCGGGCTGGTCGCCATCAGGAGCCGGGGCCGCCGCCGCCGGTGGGGTCGGTGGTGCCGCCGTCGGCGGCGCGGAACTCGCCGGCGGCGGGCTCGGTGCGGCCGGGGTCGGAGGCGCCGGGTTCGACGGCGCGGGGGCGGTCGGGGCGGGGCCCGACGGCGCGGGGGCGGCTGGGACGGGGCTCGGGACGCCAGGCGTGGAGCGGGCGTCGCCGGGGAGCTGCTCCCCGTTGCCGGGACCCGGGGATCCGAAGTACTGCCGCCACCGTTCCGGGACCGAGTCCGGGTCTCGCCGGTAGCGGTCGTACAGCTCCTCGAGGAGCCCCTCGTTCAGCCCCCCATCGCCCGTGGTCATGGCCCCATGGTCGCGCCGCTCGCGACCATGCCCGCGCCCCGGGCGCCGGCCGCTCGCCACCCGGGTCGGCTCAGCGGCGGAGCAGCCCCGCGACCTCGAAGGCCAGGTCGAGGGACTGGCGGGCGTTCAGGCGCGGGTCGCAGATCGTCTCGTAGCGCCGCTCGAGGTGCTCGTCGAGCACCTCCTCGCTGCCGCCGAGGCACTCCGTCACGTTCTCGCCCGTCAGCTCGAGGTGCACCCCGCCCGGGGCCACGTCGGCGGCCTCGCAGGCGGCGAAGAACCCCCGCAGCTCGCGCAGCACGTCCTCGAAACGGCGGGTCTTGTAGCCGCTGGCGTGCACGAACGTGTTGGCGTGCATGGGGTCGCAGGCCCACAGGACGGGATGACGGGCAAGCGAGACGGCGCGGAGGAGCGGCGGCAGGGCCTCGGCGACCCGGTCGGCGCCCATGCGGGCGAAGAGGACGAGCCGTCCGGCCTTCCGCTGAGGGTTCAGGCGCTCGCAGAGGGCCAGGACCTCGTCCGCGGTGGCGGCGGGGCCGAGCTTCACGCCGACGGGGTTGTGCACGCCGGCGAGGAACTCGACGTGGGCCCCGCGCGGCTGACGGGTCCGCTCGCCGATCCACAACAGGTGCGCGGAGCAGTCGTACCAGTCGCTGGTGATGCTGTCCCGACGGGTCAGCGCCTCCTCGTACTCGAGGAGCAGCGCGTCGTGGGCGGTCCAGAAGTCCACCTGGTGCAGCGCCAGCTCGGCCTCCAAGTCGATTCCGCAGGCGCGCATGAATCGCAGGGCCCGGTCGATCTCGCCGGCGAGGGCGTCGTAGCGGCGACCCTCGGGGCTGCTGGCCACGAACTCCTGGTTCCATGCGTGCACGCGCGACAGGTCGGCGAACCCGCCCTTGGCGAAGGCGCGCACCAGGTTCAGGGTTGCCGCGGCCTGGTGGTAGGCGCGCACAAGCCGGCTCGGGTCGGGTTGGCGGGCCAGCTCCTCGAAGGCGAAGTCGTTCACCGTGTCGCCTCGGAACGACGGCAGCTCGACCTGGTCTCGCACCTCCGTTGGCGACGAGCGCGGCTTCGCGAACTGGCCCGCCATCCGGCCGACCTTGATCGTCGGGACGCCGCTGCCGTAGGTGAGCACGACCGACATCTGGAGGATGACGCGGAGCTTGTCGCGGATGGTGTCGGCCGAGAAGCCCTGGAACGACTCGGCGCAGTCCCCGCCGACGAGCAGGAAGGCCCGGCCGTCCTGCGCCGCTGCAAGGGCGTCGGTCAGCGAGCGCGCCTCCCCTGCGAAGACCAGCGGCGGGAGGGCGCGCAGCTCGGCGCAGGCCTGCTCGAGCGCGGCGTCGTCGGGCCACGCCGGCTGCTGCGCGGCGACCCGGTCGCGCCACGCCGAGGGCGACCAGCTCGAATCGAAGAGCTCGGCGGTCGACATCGGATCAGAGGTAGCCGCTGCCGGGCTCTGCCGTTCGCAGACCCTGAGCGGATTCCAGCGCCCGGCGGCGGCGCATCTCGTCGAGCTGCTGCTGGGCCGCGGCCTGCTGGGTGAAGAGGGTGGCCTGGATGCCGTGGAACAGCCCCTCGAGCCAGCCCACGAGCTGGGCCTGGGCCAGCCGCAGCTCGGACTCCGACGGCGCCTCCGACGTGAACGGCAGGACGACCTCGGCCAGCTCCTTCTGCAGCTCGGGGGAGAGCACCCCCTCGAGCTCGTGGAGCGACCGCTCGTGGATCTCGCGCAGCCGGCGGCGCCCGGCGTCGTCGAGAGGCGCGCGACGCACCTCGTCGAGCATCGTCCGCACCATCGACGCGATGCGGATCAGCTTCGTCGGCTGGGTGACCTGCTCGCTGTCGTCACCGCCGGGGCCACCCGCTGGGGACGACGGTGGTCGCGGCTCGAGGACCTCGGGCTGCACCCGCTCGCGATCGGCGCCGTCGTCGACACTCGGGTTGGTCACGGGAGGCTCCTGGGTCGGGGCGGGGCCGCGGACGATCCAGGATACGAACCCGGGCGTCCCCGCAAGACATCCGTTTGCCGGGTCAGCGCCCGGCGCTCACACGGCCCCGGAGCCGGGTGCCAGCCCCGGCGGGACGCGGCCGCGCGCCCCCTCGGTCCGGGGGCCCGGTACGTCGCGGAACTCGTACCGCACCGCGTCGCGCCCGGGCTGGCAGACCCAGCAGCGCCCGGTCTCGCCGCTCGTCACCGCGTGCACGACGGCGTCGGCGATCTGCGCCGGCGGTATGAGGGGGAAGTCGGCCGCGGCGAGCATGGCGCGCGCGTCGTCGGTCAGGATCGCGGTGTCGGTCATCCCGGGGTTCACGCAGTTTGCCGTGATGCCCTTCGGTGCCAGGGTCGGCGCGATGGAGCGCATGAACCCGACGACGGCGTGCTTGGTCAGGTCGTAGACCGGGTCGGGCGGGAACGGGATGAGCCCGGCCAAGGACGCGGTGGCGACGATGGCGCCGCCGCCGCCGCCTCGGAGCATCTCGCGAACCGCGGCTCGAGCCCCGTACACGACCCCGTCGACGTTCACGCGCATGATGCGGCGGTACACGTCGTCCGGGAGCGTCTCGATGTCGGTGTGCCCGATGGCGATGCCCGCATTGAGGTACGCGACATCCAGGCCGCCGAGCTCGCCGACGCAGTGCGCGAACGCACCGTCGACCTGACCGGCGTCGCCGACGTCGGCCACGTGGAACGTCCCGTCGATCCCCGCCGCAACCTCGCGACCACCGTCCTCGTGCTGGTCGACGACGCAGACCCGCATCCCCTCGGCGGCGAAGCGCTCGGCGGTTGCCCGGCCGATCCCCGACGCGGCGCCGGTGACGAGCGCGACCTTGCCGGCGAGGCTCACCGCCGGGCCGGCCAGCGCCGAACCGAGCCTCCGGGTGGGGCCAGCACCTCGCCCTCGCTCGCACGCACGAGCAGGGAGTCTGACAGCCCGGAGGACGGCGCGCGCCCCGCTCCGCGCGGGCTCGGCCGCTCCACGGGAGTCGGCCGCCTCCCGAAGACCGCGCCCGCGCCACGCCGAGCGCGAGACGGGCTGCGCGCGGTGACCGAACGGACGCGGTCGCATCGCGCTCCGCGAGCGAACGCGCCGATCTCGTTATCGTTGCCCATCGCGAGGAGGAGACCCCGATGCTGATCCGGTACGACCCGTTCGACGAGTGCGACCGCTTTCTCGCGCACGCGCTCGCGCAAGGTGCGGGCCCGCGTCGGATGCCCATCGACGCCATTCGGCGCGGCGACTGCGTCGAGATGAGCTGCGAGCTGCCGGGCGTCGATCCCGACTCGATCGTCGTCACCGTCGACGACGACGTCCTCGCCATCCGGGCCGAGCGCGTCGTAGCGCCCGAGGCGGGCGACGAGGTGCTCGAGCTCGAGCGACCCCAGGGCCTGTTCGGACGGGACGTGGCCTTGAGCCCGATCCTCGACACGTCGCGCGTCGACACCCGCTACGAGCGTGGCGTCCTGCGGATCACGATCCCGGTCGTCGCGGTCCTCCCCGTCTGAGCCCACGCGGCCCGAGCCCGCGCGCAGGGTTCAACGACCTGCGGGCTCGTGGGTGACGAGGTAGTCGTCGAAGTCGGCCACCTTCTGGGTGTCCTCGTAGACGGTGCCGAACTTGATCTTGCCCCAGGACATCTTGGCGAAGATCACCCCGTGGTTCTCGTAGACGACGCGCCCCTGCTCGTCGGCGGCGTGGTCGGTGAAGTGCACGCAGAGCGTCGTGTTCCAGGGCGGCCCCTGCACGAGGATCTCGCGCGGTTCGAGCTGCAGGCCCGCGCGGGCGAAGCGCTCGTACCACGCGCCGATGTCGTCGCGGTTCCGGAAGTCAGCGGCCCACGAGTGCCGGCCGGGGAAGACGAAGTGCCCGTCGTCGGCCCAGAGGGCCAAGGTGGGGGCCATGTCGCCGGCTCGGGAGCGGGCGGCCACCCGCCGGACCATCGTGCGGACCAACCACCGATACATGGCGTGCCTCCTCGGCTCACTAGATAGATCGCTCTAGCGCCGAGGGTAGCTACGATGGCGGGGTCCGGGCAACGCGGAGGGGCGAGATGGCGGCGAACACCAAGGAGCGGATCCTGGACGTGACCGCCGAGCTGTTCCGCCAGTACGGCTACACGGGCACGGGACTCAAGCAGATCGTGGCGAACGCCAACGCGCCCTTCGGATCCCTGTACCACTTCTTCCCGGGCGGCAAGGAGCAGCTCGGTGCCGAGGTGATCCACCGATCGGGTCGCATGTACTACGAGCTGTTCGAGGCCATCCTCGACGCCGCCCCCGACCCGGTCACCGGGGTCAGCGACTTCTTCGCGGGCGCGGCCGAGGTCCTGCGCCAGACCGAGTACGCGGACGCGTGCCCCATCGCCACGGTCGCGCTCGAGGTCGCGAGCGCGAGCGAGCCGCTACGGGAGGCCACGGCAGCGGTCTTCGAGAGCTGGATCGACGGCGCGGCCGGGCGGCTCGCGGCCGCGGGCGTCCCGACCGAAGCCGCACGAGAGCTGGCCGTCCTGGTGATCAACATGCTGGAAGGCGCGTTCGTCCTGAGCCGGTCTATGCGCAGCACCCAGCCGGTCGAGGTCGCGGGCACGGCCGCCACGGCTGCGGTGCGGGCGGCGCTGCCGTCACGGCGGGCCCGTCCCCGGGCCACCGCCCGCCGGTAGCGGAGGCGCGCCGAGACGGCGCGCCTCACCGTCGCCGCGACGGCTCCGTGCGTGCCGACCGACACCGGCGCGGTCCATAGGGTGGGCCCCGGTGGCGGCCGCAGGGGATCCACGGCAGAAGCTGGGCGAGGGTCGCGAGGCGGAGATCTTCGCCTGGGACGGCGGCCGCGCGCTCCGCCTGCTGCGGGACCCGGCCGGGCGACCGCGCCTCGAGCACGAAGCGACGGCGATGGCCGCCGCGCGCCAGACCGGCGTGTCGGTCCCGCGGGTGCACGAGATCGTCGTTCTCGACGGTCGCCCGGGGATGATCATGGAACGGGTGGAGGGCACCGACCTGCTCACCGACCTGGCACGGCGCCCGTGGCGGTTCGCGAGGCGGGCCCGCCAGCTCGGCCGCCTCGAGGCCCAGCTGCACGCCGTCGTCGCACCGGGCGGCCTCCCCGACCTGCGCGCCCTGCTCCGCGAGCGGATCGAGTGGGCGCCGCGCCTGCCGGCCCGGTTGCGGGCATCGGCGCTCGACGTGCTGGCCGAGCTCCCCGACGGCGACCACCTCTGCCACGGCGACTTCCACCCCGGCAACGTCATCGTCGGCCGAAGTGGCCTCGTCATCATCGACTGGACGAACGTCGCTCACGGCGACCCGATCGGCGACCTGGCCCGAACGATGCTCCTGCTCCGCGTGGCTGAGCGCCCGGCGCTCTCCGCCCTCGCGCGGGCCCTCGACCGGTTCGGGCGCGGCCAGTTCCGCCGCGCCTGGCTCCGCGCCTACCGACACCACCGCCCGGTCGATCCCCAACGGTTCGAGCGATGGGAGACCGTGAACGCGGCCGCCCGCCTGGCGGAGGGCCTCCACGAGGAGGTCCCGGTGCTCGTCGAGCTGCTGGAGGCCAGGCTGGCCTGACCGCGGCCGAACCGGGTCAGGGCGCGGACCCGGCCACGTCGACGACGTGCGCGTCCGTGCGAGCGGCCAGGACCCGGCGCGATCGCCGCGCAGGCGCGGAGCGCGTGGGCCCTCGAGCTGACCGTCCGACGCCAAGTCGCATCGTCGGTGGTGGAGGCGCGCCGCCCCGCCCGAACCGCTCGCCTCGCCGCGACAAGGGTCGCGTCGGAGCGAGGCCCGGATCTCTCGACCCGACCCACGGAAGCAGGGCGTGTTCGCCTGGCAGCCGCCGGCGTCGTGGGGCAAGGTGTCGGCTCGACTCTTGAGAGGGCAATCGTGAAGGCGCTGGTGTTCCGCCACAATCTCGCTCGCGAGGCGCTCGGGTTCGTCGGCGGCCGCTTCACGCGCCGCGCGTACACGGCCCCCGGATCACCGACCGGCCTCCGGGACGTCCCTGAGCCCGAGCGGCCTGGAGACGACTGGGTCCTGTGCGACACCATCGTGAGCGGCATCTGCGGATCCGACACGAAGCAGATCTTCATGCACGGGGCGCTCGACAACCCGCTGACCGCGCTCCTGTCCTTCCCCCACGTGCTCGGCCATGAGGTCGTCGCCCGACGGCGAGACACGGGTGGGCGCGTGGTGCTGAACCCGTGGCTCTCCTGCGGGCCCCGGGGGATCGACCCGGTGTGCCCGGCCTGCGCCGACGGCCGGTTTCCGTGGTGCCGCAACTTCGATCGGGGCGCCCTGCCGGCCGGGCTCCACCTCGGCAACTGCGCGTCGGCCCCAGGCGCGCACGCCGAGCGGTTCTTCGCCCACGAAGGCCAGCTGTTCGACGTGCCCGACGGCATGGACGACGACACCGCCGTCCTCGCCGACCCGGCGAGCGTCTCACTCCGCACCATCCTCCTGGCGCCGCCGACACCACCGGGTCCGGTTCTCGTCTACGGCTGCGGGACCCTGGCCGCGGCCGCGGTGGCGCTGCTTCGACATCTCTACCCCGACGTCGAGGTGTGGGTCGTGAGCCGCCCCGGGCCCCGAGCCGCCCTCGTCGAGCGGATGGGCGCGCACGCCGTCCTGCCGTGCACGCCGGACGAACTCGTCCGCGAGGTCGCGCGCCGCGTCGGCACCGAAACTCGCGTGCCCTGGAGCAAGAAGCCGTGGCTCCAGGACGGCCCCACGGTCGTCTACGACACCGTCGGCAGCCCCGAGACCGTCGAGACCTCGTTACGCCTGCTCACGACCGGCGGCACGCTCGTCGTCAGTGGCGTCGAGACACCGAAACGGTTCGAGTGGACGCCCCTGTACTTCAAGGAGCTGCACGTCGTGGGCTCGAACGCGTTCGGGATCGAGGACGTTCACGGCGTCAAGCGCCACGCCTTCGAGCACTACTTCCACTTCGTCGGCGCGGGGTTGGACCTCACGCCCATGATCACCCACCGCTTCCCGCTCACCGACTGGCGGCGCGCCATCTCGACGATCGCCCGCCGGCGCCGCACCGGGGCGGTCAAGGTCCTGCTCGACCAGGGATAAGCGGGGCGTCGGCCCTCCGCCAGGCCGAGCTGGGACCGACGGGGGTCTCCACACGCCCCTCCGTCGGGGGACCAGCCCGAGCGCAGTGGCGGCCTTCTGCCTGCCGGGTGGGAGTGATCGCGTGCTCGCGGCGAGCGGGCGGTCGCCGGCCCGGGCGCCCGCGGTCCGCGCCGGACTGCGGAGCGACGGGCCCCGGACCACGGCCGCCTGGCGCTTGGTTCCCGCGTCTGGGCTTCGCGGTCACGGCTCGACCTTGACGCCGGTCTTGGATCAGCCGCGTCTCTTCCCCCAGCTGATCTGTCCCGAGGCCGTCTCCGTGAAGCGGTTCGTCTGCACGCCGTTCCCGAGCGCGATCCGGTGGATGTCGATGTGCAGCTTCCACTGACCCGTCGAGGCCTCGAACTTGCCGGTGCCGCCGGTGGCGTCGCAGGTCCAGTCCTCCTGGCCGTCGGGGATGGGCAGGATGCCGGTGCCGATGCACGCCCCGATGAGCGCGTCGCTGCTCGGATCGACGATCACCATGCTGGCGTGGACGGCCAGCGCCCTCGGACCCGGAAACTGGAGCCAGCCGGCCACGTGCGTCTTGATCTTCCCGAAGGGCGTCGCCCGGCCCGTCCAGAGCTCGCGGAGCTCGCCCGTCTGGATGCTGACCCGGTTGGTGCCGGCGCCGGTGTAGCTGAAGTTGCGCAGAGCAGGCGCGCCCTGAGCGGGAGCGGCAGCGGTCGCAACGCTCACGGCGACCACCACCGCGATGGCAAGAGCAGCCCTCAAGCCGTCAAGTGTCCCGAAACGACGCATACGGTGCAAGAGGACGCAGGCTTGACGGAGACCAGCTGCGCCCTCGGCAGGACTCGAACCTGCGCACACGGCTCCGGAGGCCGATGCTCTATCCGCTGAGCTACGAGGGCCGGGGGTGGAGACTTCTTGGGAGAAAACTCTACGTGCTGCTGCTCGTCGGGGTGCTCTCCGGGACTTGGCGGACCGCGCGCAGCGAAATCGAGCCGGAGAGTTCGGTCTAGCTAGTTCTGCGCGCGTAGGCCCCCGGGGGGGAGGGCCGGGGCTGGGGGTGCTAGGCGGCTAGGTGGTCGGGTTCGCGCTGCTTTTGGTGTCGGTGGAGGGCGAGGGCGTTGACCATGAGGGCGTAGCCGAGGAGGTTGAGGTGTTGGCGAGTGTGGCCGACGCTGTGGGCACGTCCGATCCAGAGGCTGTCGTCGATGGCGCGGTTGACGGATTCGGCGTCGAGGCGGCGGGGGTAGAGGCGGGTGAAGTCGGGGTCGCTGGGCGGGATCGGCCGGACGTTTTCGGTGCGGTTGAACTTGCGGGCTTCATCGTCGGCGTTGGTGTGCATGCGGACGGTGAGCACCCTGCCTCCGAGGTGCTGGGGGAGGCCGTAGTCAAAGGACCGACTCGGCGGCCTCATCCACGAATACAGCCTCGCTGCATGACCGCGCCGGGTTTTTAGACACCCCACAAGCTACTGACCCACATCGGCGGCGGCGGCGAAGGCACGGTTGTCGTCGTCGAGGTGTGGGAGTCGCGCGCCGATCAGGAGTCCTGGATGGAATCCACACTCGGTCCAGCACTTGGGCAGGCGGGAGTGGCTCAGCCGAAGCGCATGGAGTGGCTGAGCCTGCTCGGCAACATCAATCTCTAGACCAGAGGCTGCCGGAGCTTCGCACTGCGAGCGGGATGGTCGCCGCGGGCGCGTCTTGTCTGGTGTGCGGCCCCTGAGACCCGGCGCTTTGGTCAGTCGGTGACCGTCTGAGTCCGTCAACACGTCCCGGATTCGGGATACAGCGGTGCTCGCTGATGCCGGCTCGTAGGCTGGCCGATGTGGAGCTTGGGGAGATCCACTACGCCAAGAGCGGGGACCGCCATATTGCGTATCAGGTTCTTGGCGACGGCCCCATCGATTTGCTCGCTCTCAACACCGGCTGCAATATCTGGATTGATCGCGACGACGAAGCGCACTGGAGCCGCTTCGATCGGCGGCTGGCATCTTTCAGCCGGTTGATTCGGTTCGATCCGAGCGGTGTTGGGCTCTCCGACCCCCTTGTCGGCGGATCGGGTCCCACCATCGAGGGTTGGACCCAGGACGCGGTCGCCGTGCTCGATGCGGTCGGCTCGCCCTGCGCCGCGATCTTTGGTGTGTCGACCGGCGGCTTGGTCGCCATGATGTTCAGTGCGACCTATCCGGAGCGGACGTCGGCCCAGGTTCTGATGAACTGTTTCGCTCGGATGGTTCGCGATTCGGACTATCCGTGGGGTTGGCCGCAACGCATCGTCGACCGCTTCGTCGATGCGGTGACTGACCCGAGCTACCAAGGAGAACCTGTCGATGATCTCGCGCTCAGCGCCCCGAGCCTCGCCGGCGACGTCGAGTTTCGCTTGTGGTGGAAACGTGCGGGCGAGCGGTCCGCCAGTCCGGCAATCGCCAGGGCAATAGATACGCTCACGAACGGCGCGGATGTGCGTGCGCTGCTCCCGTTGATCAAGACTCCGACGATCGTGCTGCACCGGGTCGACAACGGATTCATACCGATTGGCCACGGGCGGTACCTCGCCGAACACATCGCCGGCGCCACTCTCATCGAGCTGCCCGGCCAGGACCATCTAGCGTTCGCTGGCGATACCGATACGGTGGTTGGCGAGATCGAGGAATTCCTCACCGGGACACGGGGAACACCGAACACCGACCGGATGCTGGCAACGATTCTGTTCACAGATGTCGTGCACTCCACCAAGCGGGCGGTGAGCAGCGGAGACCGCCGCTGGCGCGAGCTGCTCGACAACCACGACCGCATGTCCGAGCGGCAGGTTCGTCGCTTCGGCGGTCGACAAGTCAAGACCACCGGTGATGGCATTCTCGCGACGTTCGATGGTCCGGCGAGAGCGATTCAGTGTGGCCTCGCGATCTGCGGCGGCGCGCGCCAGCTCGGCATAGACGTAAGGGTCGGTGTCCATACCGGTGAGGTCGAACGACGCGGTGACGACGTCGCTGGCATCGGCGTCCACATCGCGGCGAGGGTCCAAGCGCACGCGCACCCGGGTGAAGTCTGGGTGTCCAGAACCGTTGCCGATCTGGTCACCGGATCGGGAATCACCTTCGACGACCGTGGTGAGCATGGACTCAAGGGTGTAGCCGGCAGCTGGCAGCTGTTCGCAGTGACCGGCTAGTGCCTCGGCTGACGTGCGCCTCCGATACCGATGCCGAGACTGATTGAGCGTGCAGGAAGCACCTCGATGTAGGGAACGAGGAGGGGATCGATGGCGGGCGACCCAACTTGGGACTTTCGAAATCCGGCCAGCAAGGACCGGCTGCTTGGCGTGCTCCGGGGCGAGATCGACGAGATGTTTGGGCTCGTGGCTGATCCGGCGCGTTGGCACACCCCCACGGCGTGTCCGGGCTGGGAGGTCCGCGACATGGTCGGTCATCTGATCGACGCGACCGACAGTTACCTGACGGCGTTCGAGATAGCGCGCAACGGCGCCGCTGGGCCGGAGCCCGTCGGTGTGGCCAGGATGGCCACCGCAACAGATCAAGCGGCTCGGGCGTTTCGACCGGTACCGTGCGACGAACTAGTGGCGCGGCTCCGCGATGACACTGACAGGCTGATCTATGAGTTCGAGCGTCTCTCCGACGCTGAGTGGTCAGGCTTGATCGTCCCAGACGCATACATGGGTCCGCTCCCGGCGATGATCGTCGTCGCTGGACTGCTTGGCGGCTATGCGGTGCACGGCTGGGACGTCCGCCAAGGCCTGGGCGCGCCGCACGCACTCGCAGGCGATGCGGCCGACCTCTTGGTGCCGTTCGTCTTCCTGCTCTGGTGGGCCACCGCCAACACTGACTCAGTGGACACGCCATACGCAGTCGGTATCCGCACCACCGGTCGCAACGGCGGCGAGACCCGATTCGACGTCGCCAAGGACAGCCTCCAATTCGCGCCCGCCGACCTCGACACATGCCCAACGGTCCTCGAGTTCGACCCCGCCACGC
This sequence comes from Acidimicrobiia bacterium, assembly GCA_035948415.1. Taxonomy (NCBI): domain Bacteria; kingdom Bacillati; phylum Actinomycetota; class Acidimicrobiia; species Acidimicrobiia bacterium. Next base: position 60,791 of record DASZJD010000123.1, read on the forward strand.
TCGTACTCACCGCATACAACCGAATCAACGGCGGCACGGTACGCGGCGACCGACAGCTAGCAGCCAACTTCCGCACCCTGTTCATCGCGATCTGACCCAACTCGCACCCCGCCGAAAACTCGCGAGCCGCCGACGAGCTGCGCGGCCCTACCAAGCCCTGTGGGGTGTCAAAACTCGTGAAGGGTGTCTTTATTCGGTCATGCGGCTCGGCATTGGTATTCGTTGATGAGACCTGTGGGGTGTAAAACTCGATCACGCCGCTGACCTGCGAGTTCGCCGGAGCGTGCCGTAGGTAGCGCTGTGAATTCTGAGACTCCTGCGGCTTATGAGGTTCTGCATCCGCCTCGAGCGGCGACGATCCGGGTCTTTCACGAGCCAGCAAGAAACCGCTGGTCAAGGGCCTGATCGAGTTTTGACACCCCACAGGGCGCGCGCGCTTTCTCTGCGGAGCGATCGGAAGAGCGCGGTTGTACCGGTCGGTCCAATAGGATCCGCCCGTGGACTTCTCGCTCACGGAGTCGGAGCGTGATCTCGTGAGCCTCTGTCGCGAGTTCGCGCAGAAGGAGATCGCCGGGCGTGCCCCCTTGGCGTGGGAGGAGGCCCGGTGCCCAACCGACCTTCTCCGCGAGATGGGTGCGTTGGGCCTGCTCGGCATGCTGATCCCGGAGCGGTGGGGAGGTATCGGCATGTCGACCGTCGGCTTCGTCGCCGCGATGGAGCAGCTCGGCGTAGCCGACCAGTCGGTGGCCGCCGCGTGGCAGGCGCACGTGACCATCGGCTCTTTGCCGCTGTACCTCTTCGGGAACGACGCTCAGCGAGAGCGGTGGCTGAGGCCGTTGGCCGAGGGACGCGTCCTCGGCGCGTTCGGTTTGACGGAGCCCGACGCGGGTTCGGACGCGCGTGGTATTCGCACGCGGGCGGTCCGCCGCGATGGTGGCTGGTTGATCAACGGTCGGAAGGCGTTCATCTCCAACGCCGGCACGGATATGTCGTTCGGGGTGACGCTGCTGGCCCGCACCGAGTCGGGCGAGGGGAGCGGGCCGACGTTCGCGAACTTCGTCGTGGAGAAAGAGACCGCCGGCTTCACCATGGGTCCGAAGATGCGCGGCATCGGCTGGCGGGGTCTCGACACCCGCGAGCTGTTCTTCGACGACGTCTGGGTCGCCGACGATCACCTCATCGGCGATCCGGCGATCGGACTCAGCCAGTTCATGCGCACGCTCGAGGTCGGGCGCATCTCGATCGCCGCCTTGTCGCTCAGCCTGACCCAGGCCGTGCTCAACATGGCGATGGACCACGCCCGCCAGCGCGTGCAGTTCGGCCAGCCCATCTCGAAGTTCCAGGCGATCCAGTTTAAGCTCGCCGACATCGCGACCGAACTCGAGGCGGCACGGTGGCTCACGTATCGCGCCGCATACCTGCGCGACACCGCGCAACCCTTCCTGAAGGAAGCAGCAATGGCAAAGCTGAAAGCCAGTCGCCTTGCGGTGTCGGCGGCATCGGAGGCCGTCCAGATCCACGGCGGCCTCGGCTACATGCTCGAGTCACCGGTGGCCCGCTTCTACTGCGATGCGAAGGTGCTCGAGATTGGCGAAGGCACCAACGAGATACAGCACCTGGTGATCGCGCGCGCCTTGGGGTGCTGAGCTCACACCCGCGCAAGGCGGCGGACGGCCGCCGCGATGTCGTCGCGGTCGGGCAGCCACGCGCGTTCGAGGTCGGGCGCGTAGGGAGGGGGAGTCGGTGCGGCGCCGATCCGTTGGATCGGCGCGTCGAGATCCCAGAAGCCGTCGCGGGCGACGGTGGCGGCGATCTCGGCGCCGATGCCGAATGGGACGACGGCCTCGTGGGCGATCAGGAGTCGGCTCGTCTTGTGAACCGAGTCGAGGATCGGAGCCATGTCGAGCGGGGCGACGGTTCGCAGGTCGATCACCTCGACGGAGATGCCCTCGCCGGCGAGGCGCTCGGCCGCGGCGACCGCCTCGTGCACCATCCGTGAGACGGACACGACGGTGAGGTCGCTTCCGGGGTGCACGACGGCCGACGTGCCGATCGGCAGGATGTGGTCGGCCGGCGGCTGAGGTCCTTTCATGCCATAGAGCAGCCGGTTCTCGATGAAGACGACCGGGTTCGGGTCCTGGATCGCCGCGCGCAGCAGCCCGTACGTGTCGGCCGGGGTCGACGGCATGACGACGCTCAGCCCGGGGATGTGCGCGAGCAGCGCCTCGAGGCTCTGCGAGTGCTGGCTTCCCGAGGAGCGCCCCGCGCCGAACTGGGTCCGCACAGTCAGCGCCATCTGCGCGGCGCCGCCGGTCATGAACGGCAGCTTCGCCGCTTGGTTGAGCAGCTGGTCGAGACAGACACCAACGAAGTCGAGGTACATCAGCTCGACCACGGGGCGCATGCCCGCGATCGCGGCGCCGACGCCGAGGCCGATGATCGCGCTCTCGGAGATGGGGGTGTCGCGGAGGCGATCGCCGAAGCGGTCGTGCAGGCCGCGCATCAGGCCGAACACGTTGCCTCCGGCCGCGACGTCGATCCCCGCGACGAACACGCGCTCGTCGCCGGCGAGCTCCGCTTCGAGCGCGGCTCTGATCGCGTCCATGGTGCGGAACACCGGGCTATCGGCGGCCGGTGCCGGCGGCTCGGCGCGTTGGGGTCTCGGGCGCGTGACGAAGTCGGTCAGCGTGGCGGCCGCCGGAGTCGTCAACCGCCGAGCTGCCTCGACGGCTTCGTCGAGCTCGTGCGCGACCGATGACTGCATGGATTCGAGCGCGTCGTCCGTGAAGCCCGCCGATCGGAGCCGGCGCGCGTTGATGAGGAGCGGGTCACGTGCTTCCCACTCCCGAACTTCGTCGAGCGATCGGTAGCGCTGTGGGTCGCCTTCGTAGTGACCGTGCCAGCGGTAGGTGGCTGCCTCGACGACGACGGGACCCCGTCCGGCACGGGTCGCCTCGATCACGGAATTCATCGCGGCTGCAGTCGCCACGACGTCGTTGCCGTCCACTGAGACGTAGTCGGCCCCGTAGCCGGCGGCGCGGCGCTCGAGTGGCGCCGCGTGCTGGGCCGATGCGAGCGAGAACTCGGCGTAGCCGTTGTTCTCACAGAAGAAGATCACCGGCAGCCGCCAGACGGCGGCGAGATTGATCGCCTCGTGGAAGGTGCCGGTGGCCACCGCGCCGTCGCCGAAGAACGCCACCGCGACGCTGCCGTCGCGTCGCAGGTGCGCCGCTGTCGCTGCACCCACCGCGATCGGCAGGCCGGCACCCACGATCCCGTTGGCGCCGAAGATGCCGATCGTCGGATCGGCGATATGCATCGAGCCCCCGCGTCCGCGATTCGTGCCCTTGTCCTTGCCCATCAGCTCGGCGAACATCCCGAGCGCGTCCAGACCCTTCGCGAGGCTGTGGCCATGGCCGCGATGGGTGGACGTGATCACGTCCGTCGGGCCGAGTGGCCAACACGCGCCCACGGCCGACGCCTCTTGCCCGATCGAGAGGTGCACGAAGCCCGGTACTTCGCCGTCGCGGTACAGCGCAGCCACGCGCTCCTCGAACCCGCGGATCACGAGCATCCGCCGATGCATCTCGAGGAGGTCGGCGTCAGTGAGCATGAACTGTGTACTGTACTGATCGGTACAAACAGGGAAGGGCGATGCCCGATCAGATCGACATCCCCGCGTCCTTCGCTGGTGTTGGGGACGTGACCGGGAAGCGTGTGGTGATCACCGGGGCCAGCCGGGGGCTCGGTCGGCTGCTCGCGCACGCGTTCTCACAGGGCGGTGCGCGGGTGGCGCTGGTGGCGCGGACGGAGACCGACCTCAAGTCCGTTGCGGAGGCGCTCCCCGGACCGTCCCTCTGGCTCAGTGGCGACGTGACGGACGAGGACTTCAATGAGGCGGTCGCCGATGCCACCGTGGCCGAATGGGGTGGCGTCGACGTCTGGATCTGCAACGCGGGGATCTCGCCCATCGTGGCCGGACCACGGGAGACCGATCCGTCGGTGTGGCGCGAGGTGCTCGAGGTGAACCTCACCGGGGCGTTCCTCGGTGCGCGCGCGGCGGCCAGGGTGATGGGCGAAGTTGGGCGGCTGATCTTCACGGGCTCAGTGCTCGGAGAGCGGCCACGCGAAGGGCTGGCCGCGTACAGCGCCTCGAAGGCCGGGCTCGTTGGCATGGCGAAAGGTCTCGCGCTCGATCTCGCGTCCTCGGGCATCACCGTGAACGTCGTCGCGCCGGGATGGTTCGACTCGCCGTTGGCCGATGGGTGGAAGAACAACCCGGAGCTCGCGGCTGGGATCATCGGGCACACCGCGCAACGGCGGTGGGGAACGCCCTCTGACCTGGCCGGCGCGTATCAGTTCCTGGCCTCCGACGCGTCGGCGTTCGTCACGGGCACCGTGCTCAACGTCGACGGTGGCTACTTGCTCTTATGACGGATCCGCGACGCGTCATCGCGATCACCGGGGCGGGGGGAACGCTCGGCGCCGCGCTGTCCAGCCGGTTCGCAAACGAACCCGATACTGATGTCGTGCTGAGCGACGTCAGCGCGCCGTCGCTCGAGGCGACCGTCGACGGGCTTCCCGAGGACGCTGGCTCGGTCGAGACGCTGCTTGCCGACGTGAGCGACTTCGCGCAGGTCGAAGCCGTCGTCGGTCTGGCGGTCCAGCAGTTCGGCCGCCTCGATGTGCTGATCAGCAACGCCGGGGTGCTCTCTCCGAACGGTCGCATCCACAACCTGGCAACCGAGGATTGGGAGCGCGCGTTCCAGGTCAACGTCCTCGGTGCCGTCAATGGCATCCGGGCCGCGGTCCCCGTCATGCGCAAGCACCAATCCGGCTCGATCGTCCTCACGGCCTCGGTCTCCGGTCTCACCGCGTGGTCGCACGCTGCTCCCTACTGCGCGACGAAAGCGGCCGTGATCCAGCTCGCGAAGGTCGCGGCGGTCGAGTACGCGCGTGACGGGATTCGGGTGAACTGCGTCTGCCCGGGCACCTTCCTGTCGGCGATCCACGAGGACCTTCCGCAGGAGGCGCTCGACGCGATCGCGGCCAAGCATCCGCTCGGGCTCGGCGCTGCCGCCGACCTGGTGGGCGCCTACTCGTACCTCGCCAGCCACGCATCCCGCTGGACCACAGGGTCGGCGATCGTGGTCGATGGCGGCTACGCGGCGCCGTAGGGGTTCGGCGATGAGTCGGGAACCGCACGCGCCGCCGATACAGGCAGACATGAACTGGTTCGCCGTCCTCGCCCATCACGCGAGCCGTTTCCCGGACAAGCCGGTCACGGTCCTCGGCGACGAGACCGTCACCTACGGCGAGATGGTCGTGCGCGCCTCCTCGTTGGCCGCCGGGATGCACGAACGCGGCGTCGGTGTCGGTGACGTCGTGGGCCTGCTCTCGTACAACTGCACCGAGTTCCTGGAGACGATCTTCGCCGCGAACTACCTCGGGGCCTCTGTGATGCCGATCAACTGGCGTCTCGCCGCGCCCGAGGTGCGGTACATCCTGGAGCACTCCGAAGCAACCGCGCTCGTGTGCGACGAAGCACTCGTCGATCTCGCGAACGACGCGACGAAGGGCATGGAAGCCACCCTTCTCCGAACGTCGATCTCTGGGCACCTCGACGGATGGACACCGTTCGCTGAGCTGCACGCTGCGCCGAACGCAACGTCACGTGCACCGGTAGCGGGCGACGACGTACACCGGCTGATGTACACCTCGGGGACCACGGGACGACCCAAGGGCGTCATGATCACCCACGCCAACCTGGCGTGGAAGAACCTGGCGCACATCATCGAGTTCGGCTTCACCAGGGCCGATCTCGGCCTGGCGTGCGGGCCCCTGTACCACGTCGGAGCGCTCGACCTCACGACGACCTCGCTGATCGCCGCGGGCGCAACGACGATCATCCATCGCGTGTTCGAGGCTTCCGACGTCGTCGACGAAATCGAGCGATCGCGTGTCACGACCGTGTGGCTCGCACCGGCGATGGTGAACGCCGTCATAGCGCTGCCCGATATCGACCAGCGCGACCTCTCGTCGGTGCGCTTGGTCATCAACGGTGGCGAGAAGATGCCGATCCCGTTGATCGAGCGGCTGCAGCGGACGTTCCCGTCGGCATGGTTCGCCGACGCGTACGGCCTCACCGAGACGGTCTCGGGCGATACATTCCTCGACAAGGGCAGCATCGTTACCAAGCTCGGCAGCGTCGGCCGCCCGTGCCTCTATCTCGAGCTCGACGTCTGGGACGAGCACGGAACGTCGCTCCCGGCGGGGGAGCGCGGCGAAGTGGTGCTCCGTGGCCCGAAGGTCTTCAGGGGCTACTGGCGCGACCCTGAGGCGACCGCCGTCGCGTTCGCCGGCGGGTGGTTCCACACCGGAGACATCGGCGTGCGGGACGACGACGGCTACCTCTTCATCGTCGATCGGCTCAAGGACATGATCCTGTCGGGCGGCGAGAACATCGCGGGCTCGGAGGTCGAACGCGTGCTGTACGAGCACGACGCGGTGCTTGAGGCCGCGGTCGTCGGGCGTCCCGACGATCGATGGGGGGAAGTCCCCATCGCCTTCGTGGCGGTGCGACCGAACGCGACCGCCACCGCGGACGAGCTGATCGAGCACTGCCGCCGCGAGCTCGCGCGCTTCAAGGTGCCGAAGGACGTCCTCTTCGTCGATGCGCTCCCGAGAAATCCTTCGGGCAAGGTCCTGAAGCGAGAGCTGCGGGAACGGACCGCCTGACGCGCGGCGACTCGTCCCTACGTGGCGGTGGGCTCTGCGTTGCTCGAGCGCAGGTGCGCTGTGAAGGCAGCGGACCAGTCCATGAGGTCGGCGGGAACGTAGTAGCTGGTCTCGTCGTTGATCGTCGCCCAGTTCTCGGCGACGTCCTCGATCGTCGGCTCCGGCGTCGAGTGCACGTAGCCCTCGGTCGAGGCGATGAAGATGTGCGCGAAGCGACCGGCGCCGGCTGCGTAGATTTCGCCACTGACCGGACAGGCCTCGTGCGCGAGGAAGGCGACCATCGGTGCGACGAGCTCCGGCGACATCTGCGAGACCATCTCGTCGGTAGGCGGGCCGCCTGCCATCCGCGTGAACGCCGCCGGTGCGATGAGGTTGACCTTGATGCCGCGCGCGGCGCCTGCGGTGGTGAGGCTGCGCGTGAGTCCGATGACGGCAGCCTTGGCGGTGGCGTAGGAGAGGTTGTTGCGCAGTCCGAACATCCCCGTGGACGTCGTCATGACGATGCGGCCGTAGCCTCGTTCCACCATGTACGGCCACGCGGCGCGGGCGGTGTTGAACGAGCCGACCACGTGCACGGCGAGGTGACTCGCGAGGTTGTCCGCGTCGGCATCCGGAAAGCCCGCCCATCGGACAATGCCGGCGTTGTTGATCAGGATGTCGAGGCGTCCGAACTGCTGGACCGCCGCATCGACGAGTGCCTCGGCGCCGGCAGCCGTGGCCACGTCGCTGGTGTCGGCGATCGCGGCGCCGCCGGCCGCGACGATCTCGGCGGCGACGGTGGACGCGGGTTCGGCATCCGCGCCAACGCCCTCGATCGAGCCGCCGAGGTCGTTGACGACGACGCTGGCGCCCCGGTCGGCGAGCAGGAGTGCATGCGCTCGGCCAATGCCACGTCCCGCGCCGGTGACCACGGCGACGCGGCCCTCGAAGCTGTGCATGTTCACCCGCAACCCTTCTTCGTTGCCAATAGGTGTGTACCGACCAGTCACTATATTTTGGGCACTCGTGCCTCGACGCGGGAGCGTTCATTGGCAGCTGTCCTGTACTCGTCCTCCAACCGAATCGGCGTCATCACCTCAACCGCCCCGAGGCGCGCAACGCGGTCAACCGCGATGTGGCGCTCGGTCTCGAGGCGGCTGTGGACCGCCTCGAGGGCGATCCCGAGGTCTGGGTCGGGGTCCTGCGCGCGAACACCGCGGATCAGGCGCACCCTGTCTTCTGTGCGGGCGCCGACCTCACGGTCATCAGGGAGACGGGTTCCGCGGCGACGCTCGACACGGAGCGGGGCGGGTTCGGCGGGTTCGTGTATCGCGAGCGCACGAAGCCGATCGTGGTCGCCGTCCACGGTCTGGCGACCGCAGGCGGTCTGGAGATCGTCCTCGCGGCGGACGTCGTCGTAGCGACCTCCCGATCGGCGTTCGGACTCGCCGAGGTCCGGCACAACCTGATCGCCGCGGCGGGCGGGCTGCTCCGGCTCCCGCGCGCGATCGGTCGGGGTACGGCGATGGACGCCATCCTCACCGGTGAGCCGATCGACGCTCGTCGCGCGTTCGACCTCGGACTCGTGAGCCGGCTGGTCGAGCCGGGCGCCGCGCTGGCGAGGCACTCCGCGTCGCGCGGCAGATCGTCTCGGCGGCTCCGCTCGCGGTGCGTGCCAGCCGGCGCGTCGTCCTCTTGGCCGCGCACGAGCACGACGACACCCTGAGGCAGGTCTCGAAGGAGCTCTTGGACGAGCTGCTCGCGTCAAAGGACGCGAGCGAAGGGCTGCTCGCCTTCGCCGACAAGCGCCCGCCGCAGTGGCAAGGTCGCTGATGCGGGTGCGCGCCGATGTACCGTCGGAGCTGATGCGGCGAACCGAAGCGAGCGACGAGCCCCGACGCAGCGCGAAGTGGAAGGCTCGTCGCGACGCAATCGTCGACACCTCGGCGCAGGTCTTCGCGCGAGGCGGCTACCACGCCACGGGCATCGCGGAGCTGTGCGCGGTCAACGGTCTGGGCAAGGGTGCCTTCTACCACTACATCGCGTCGAAGGAGGAGCTCCTCGCTGCGATCCACGATCGTGTGATGGACGAGGTGATGATCGGCGCTGATCGCGTCGCCCAAGCCGACGGGTCGCCGTCCGCGCAGCTGGTCATGCTGGGCGACGAGCTGCTCGACGTCATCCACCGCTATCCCGATCACGTCTGGGTCTTCCTCCACGAGTTCCCGGCGCTCACGGGCGAACGCGCCGAGCAGTTCCGAGGGCGCCGGCGCGAGTACGAGCGAAGGGTCGAGGCGATCTTGCAGGCAGGCATCGACTCTGGGGAGTTCCGTGAGGTCGACCCGAGGCTCACGGCGCTCGCGTGGCTCGGTATGCACAACTATACGTACCTCTGGCTCAAGGCGGGCGGTCGCGTGTCGGCTCGCGACGTGGCGAAGCCGTTCGCCGACATCTTCATCCGAGGGATCGCGCGCTCGACTCCCT